>CAZJOB010000499.1:0-2811 GCA_964547435.1 uncultured Desulfatiglans sp.
CTTGAGGTCACAAATTGTGACCTCAAGTTTGCCCTGTTGCAGTATTCAGTGAGTTCTTCTTGTTCAGAATCAGTTAATTGAAACCTGAACTCTTCAGGAAAACGCACGATATTTCGCTTTACAGCCTGGTTAAAGACTTTTGTCTCGACTCCATACACCCGCGCCAGATCACTATCCAGCATCACCTGGACACCACGTACTGTAAAAATAATATCCTGGATGTTGTCAACAGGAATAATCTCGCTATTTTCTTTCATAAGCTATATTCGTGGCAAATTAACTGTTCTTTTACATCGAAGTACATTGAAAAACATGGAAACACCCTGCTCAGTAAACGCCATTGGTATATATCGTGTCCCACCCCAACTTGAGGCGCCAAATTGGCTCCTCAAATATAAATAGTTAATATTGCAGATATTTATGCCCTCTGATAACTTCCTGTCTGCTATGAAATATGTGGTTATAAAACTAAATATATATATCTCATACCTCTTTAAAGAGGTTTAAATGTGACGATTTATTTTTGATTTGATGCTATGGGTTTAACGCTAAGGGTCTTAAAAATCAAGGGAAATTTCAATGAACAGTTAGCAATGATCAGTTATCTATTTAAGTAAAATTGTTGAACTCGTAAAAAGTCCCGAAAATGTCATTCCCGCGCATGCGGTAATCTGTAAGTGTGCCTGAAAATACTGGATTCCGCGATCAAGTCGCGGAATGACAAGTGGGTAAATCCGACTTTTTACGAATTCAACAAAATTGGCTTTTCCCTGTTTTCATATAACCCAAAATCAGTAAGGCCCTAAAAATCTAACATCAATCTGTTCCTGTGAGATATCTTCCTGTTTCAGCATCCAATTTCCCATCGAGATCAGGTCATTTCGGCTGGGGTATTTCAGCGTCATCAGATCAGTTGCGTTCACCTGAGTGTGGCCATTGAACGATCTGAATCTTTCATCTACTGAGGCACTGTTTAGATAACCGGCAAGAATTGACATATTTATGGTTAAGTAAAGAAAACATCTAAGTTTTAATCCAGACCGCCCTTAGCAGGTACGCGATTCAATTGCAAGCCATGTTGAGGGTTTATATACTATTTATTCTCTTTTTTATTAAATTAGGGTCTCTCATTCCATGAAACACAGCAAGGACTATTATCTTTCCTTCCTCAATAAAATAGATAATTTTGTAAGGGAACCTTTTTATGAGATGTTTTCTCATTCCTTTGTATTCAATCGCATGAGCTTCAGGATTTCTATTAATGAAGTTGATACCCGCATCAACTTGCAAAAGGAAGTTATAACCTAACCCTGCCCTCTTATCTTCATACCAGGAAAAGGCCTCTTTTAAGTCATCTTCGGCTTCAGGCCTGATAATGACCGCATATTTCATTGTTTACTCACTAACCTCTTATAAACATCTCCCCACGGGGAACCTGATTCAGGATTTTTATGATAAGCCTCTAATCTTTCATCAATTATCCTTTTTTCATTTTCGGTCAATTTTAATATTTCCGGTTCAGAGGCTATAGTATCCCAGATGTCCTCTACAAGTTGAATCCTCTCAGGTATTGACAATGCAAGGGCATCTGTTGCTGTTATCTGTTTACTCATGTTTACCTCCTTTTTATATTTTTCATTAAGGATCGGCAGGTGATTTCCCCTCCCACGTAAACTTCCATCTTCACTTAAGATACAATGTGATACGTGAATAGAACCCGGCCCGAAGAAACAATTAAAATGAGCCCGGATTAGGTCTTCACTTGTCAGTGATTATGATCCGGTCATATCATAGCCCCAAAATTTTATAAATCCTCTTTGAGAAGCGCATTCAAAATTATAATTTATAGCCATATTAACATTCATTCAATTCTAAAGCAAAATCGTAATTTCCTGTTTCGTACAAACATGAAAGTTACTTTTATTGATATTTTCTCCCATTATGCTTTAGCCACCCATCTTCATGATATCCATCCGGGTCATGGTGTGTCCAATGCACAATTCCTCCTTGCGAATTCCATTCGTATTCGCCACAGAAATCAATTTGATCCCCTTTACTGAGAGAGTCGATTCTTGGAGCGATGTCAATATTATGTGAAATTAAAAGTGTTTGGCCGGAACCGAGCTCAATAATAAATTTTTGGTGTCGGCTTCCTTCGTTATCATCCGACAAAATTCTTATTACCCTGCCAGATCCGCTTACCTGGATGCCTCTTTCTCTATTATTATATGCATCCTCAAGAAGCTGGTCATTTGTCGATATCTCAGAATTAGAAAAGGCTTCATCAGGAGATTTATAATTTGATTGCTGGATTCCCGCATAAATCAGGCCTGCAATGATTATTATGATAATAAGGTATTTTTTCATGCTGCCTCACTGATTGTCTCAAGGCTATGCCGGGACAAGTCCAGCGTCGTTAAAACCTGGGGCTCCACTTAGTTTAGCCTTGACAAGGCGCCGGGACAAATTACCTTGACAGGGTATTAAAATTTAATCCAAATTCAATTTTTTAAGCATTTCAACAGCACCAACATCAAATTTTGAGAAAGCGAACCATTTCTTACCCAAATCCCTTAATGAAGCCCCTATGTGGAAGATTTCTTTTTCATCTCATTAAGGTTTCGCATTTTGCGATACCATGTAATCTATCTCTTCTTCAGTCAATTGAAAGGCCAGAATCTGCTAGGAGGCTGTCCGAGAATAGCCGAAGGCGTCATTCCCGCGCAGGCGGGAATCTATAACTGCCTGAAATGACTGGATTCCCGCCTGCGCGGGAATGACTAAAATGGTACAAAAATGTATTCTCGGGCA
>CAZJOB010000500.1:0-2811 GCA_964547435.1 uncultured Desulfatiglans sp.
GCGAAGGGTCTCTATTTTATGACCAGTCACATGCCAGATCACGCCATTCAGAATAACAGATTCATGAGAGATTCTTCGCTTCGCTCAGAATGACAATTATAAATTTTAACAAGTTATGCATTAGGAAAAATTCGGATATAGCCCAATTTTTAAATTCGTCTTGGCATTTTTCAGGCTAATCAAGTATTATGCGCGAATACCCGAATTAATCATTTAAATCAGAGGTTTTCAAATGAGGCGTTTTTTTGTTGAAGAGATCAGGGAAGAAGAAGGCTTCTGCCTTATTACTCATAGCGAGGCGTTGCATATAACAAAAGTCCTTCGAATGGAAAAAGGCGACCGGCTGATTCTCATGGACTCAAAGGGCAATCACTTTGAATCAGAGATAGAATTCGCCTCACGCAGGGAGGTTCGCGTCCGGCTGATCAAAGCCCTGCACAAACCGCCCGCACCGCCCCTGGAGATCAATCTCTTTCAATCTCTTCTGAAACCAAAGGCCATGGATTACCTGATTGAAAAGACGTCCGAACTTGGCATTTCAAGGGTGATTCCATTCTATTCGGAAAGGACAGTTGTAAAGCTGGACGAGGAAAGGGCGCTCAATAAGGAAAGGCATTGGAAAGAGATAGCAAAAAGTGCTGCAAAACAGTCCGGAAGATCGACACCAGCGATTATTCGGCGGCCTTTACCGTTTCAGGACCTTTTATCAGACGAAAAAACAGAAAAGGGTCTGAGGGTTGTCTTATGGGAACAGGAAAATTCAATGGATCTCAGGAAGGTTGTCAGATCTCATAGCATTCAAAAGAGATTTACAGGTGTTATAGGGCCGGAAGGCGGGTTCGCGGACAGGGAGATCAGAGCACTGAAAGACAATGGATTTATCACCATTTCATTGGGAAACCGGATATTAAGGGCAGAGACTGCGGCCATTGCCCTTGTGACACTGGTTCAGTACGAATGGGGAGATCTGGGAGTTGCTTAAAAGCGGGACATCTGATGACAGCACTACCCTTTCCATATCCCTTATGGTTGAAAAGATTTGAATATTGACATATGGCAGTCAAAGACATAAGTATTGAGTCAATTTTGTTGCACTCGTAAAAAGCTAAATTATACCGCTTCGCGGCAACCTATGAGAAACGAAGTCTTTTTTGACCTCAGTGGAAGGTCACAGAGTGAAAATTTATATTCAGCCGTAGGGGCCGACCCCTGTGTCGGCCCGCCAAGGTTGCTTATGGGCACATACAGGGCAGGCAGCCGCCCTCGCCAAGGCTATGGCGGGCCAGGTGAAGACCTGCCCCTACAAATAATAATGTGGTTTTTATGTTATGTATAAAACATGGTGCGCTACTAAAAACTGTTTTATGCCAAGAGTAACATGTTATGAACCACAAGGATCAAAGATGCTTTTGACTTCCTTGGAAGCCCAAAAAACGTCATTCCCACGCAGACGGGAATCATAAGTACTTGAAATTAATGGATCCGGAATCAAGTTCCGGAATGACAAACCAGGAGGCTGTCCGAGAATAACTCAGGGTGTCATTCCCGCGAAGGTGGGAATCTATAAGTGTTTGAAAAGTCTGGATTCCCTCCCCCGCATCAAGTGCGGGGCAGGCTTCAACCTCGGGAATGACAGAAAAAGCTAAAATCCGACTTTTTACGATTTAACCAATTTTTAACGTTATAAAGTATAATGGCAGATCTAACAGAAAAAGATGTGCTGTCTTATGACAGAGAACATATTTGGCACCCTTACGCATCCATGACAGATCCTCTGCCGGTATATCCGGTTGCTTCTGCTGAAGGAGTACGCCTTAAACTCATGGACGGCCGTGAACTTATAGATGGAATGTCATCGTGGTGGGCCGCAATACACGGTTACAATAATCCTGTTCTGAACATGGCGATTAAGGAACAGATCAGCAGAATGTCCCATGTAATGTTCGGGGGGCTCACCCACAGGCCCGCAGTGGAACTGGCAAAACTTCTGATCGATATCACGCCCGAACCCCTGGACAGGGTGTTTTTCTGCGATTCAGGGTCGGTATCAGTGGAGGTTGCCATAAAAATGGCACTCCAGTACTGGCACGCCGGGGGATATCCCGGAAAAAAGAGACTCCTTGCAATCAGGTCAGGTTATCACGGCGATACCTTCATGGCCATGTCTGTGTGTGACCCGGTTACCGGAATGCACCATATATTCAGGGATATTCTGGCGAAGCAGTTTTTCGCGGAGGCGCCTTCATGCGGGTATTTTGATGAATGGGATGATAATTATATTCGCGGTCTTGAGGATATTCTCAAGGCCCATAAAGATGAAATCGCGGCCATTATCCTTGAACCGGTAGTGCAGGGGGCCGGGGGCATGCGATTCTATTCGCCGAAGTATCTTAAGGCTGTTAAGGAACTGGCTAAACAATATAACACACTCCTGATATTCGATGAGATCGCCACAGGTTTCGGTCGCACCGGAACCATGTTCGCCTGTGAAAAGGCAGACATATGCCCTGACATTATGTGTGTAGGCAAGGCGCTTACAGGCGGATATATGAGCCTCGCTGCCACGCTGGCCACAAAGGAGGTAAGCGAAAGGATCTCTTCCGGTGAGAGCGGCATGTTTATGCACGGCCCCACCTTTATGGCCAATCCCCTGGCCTGCGCTGTGGCGGTTTCAAGCATAAAACTTCTATTGTCTACACCCTGGAAGGAGAATGTCTGCCGCATAGAAAGACAGCTTAAGGATGAACTCGATCAATGTTCGGGTCTTTCTCAGGTTGAGGATGTGAGGGTGCTTGGCGCCATCGGCGTGCT
>CAZJOB010000501.1:0-2808 GCA_964547435.1 uncultured Desulfatiglans sp.
ACTTATAGATTCCCGCCGGAGTTTATCCCGGACTTGATTCGGGGCGGGAATGACGTTTGCATGACTTTTTACGAGTTCAACAATCTCAAATATATCAGGAGGCCTTTTTGCTGGCCCTTTTTTGGTTCCGGTGATTTTGCACAATTTTGGTGTTATATGTCAAGTGTTATAGATAAAGTTTATTTACTAATTTTTATATGGATTTTTTATTAGTATTTATATAGAAAGATATGCTGAAAGCGTATACTGATTGTTATCAGGGTGTATGATCATATATTCCTGAAATCTCAGATAAAACAAAGAATTACTGTTAAACGGCAGTTATATTCAGAAAGGAAAGGAGCAAGAACAGAAAATGGAAGCTTTTGAAAATGGAGTAGGAAAGCTCTATACAGACCCTGATCCTGATAACGCGCGGGCGTTTTTCAGGAACAAATCCAGAAAAATGGAAAATAAATTGATGTCTGTAAAGGAAGCGGTTGAAAAATTCGCCCATAATGGAGATTATCTCGCTATAGGAGGGTTCGGCGCAAACCGGATTCCAACAGCGGTCTGTCATGAGCTGCTGAGGCAGGGACGCAAGAATATGGGTTTCGCGGGTCATACGGCGACCCATGATTTTGAGATTCTCTCGGCTGGAAAGGTGTTTAACAAACTCGACGCCTCTTATGTGGTAGGTCTTGAAGCGCGCGGATTGTCTCCAAATGCCAGAAAATACCTTGAAAGCGGTGAAGTTGAGATCACCGACTGGAGCAACTACGGTCTTGCAGTCCGTTTCAGGGCAGCGGCCATGGGGGTCTCTTTTCTTCCAATAAGGACCTCTCTGGGAACTGAAACCTACAAATACGGCGCTGTAAAGACTATAGAGTGTCCTTTTACAGGGACTCCATACATGGCTGTTCCGGCCCTGTATCCTGATGTGGCCGCGATCCATGTGCATGCATGTGACGTATATGGCAACTGCCAGATCAGGGGAATAACCATAGCGGACCTTGATGTCGCAAGGGCCACAAAAAGGCTGATTATTACCACTGAACGGATCATTTCGACCGATGAAATCCGAAGAGAGCCTGAAAGGACTGCAATTCCCTACCTGCTGGTGGATGCTGTCTGTGAAGTTCCCTATGGCAGTTATCCCGGGAATATGGCCTATGAGTATTTTTCAGACGAAGAACATCTCAAGGAATGGATGGCCGTGGAAAAGGACCCTGAGGCATTCAAGAAATTTCTTGATAAGAACATCTACAACTGTAAGAGCCATTTCGATTATATTCGTATCAACGGCGGAATGGAAAAGATGCAGCAACTCAGGCAAAAAGAGCTGTTATTGAATAGGAAAGGTTAGGAGGATAGATTATGCCTGATTATAATACAATGGAATTGATGGTATGTGTCGCGTCGCGGGAACTTGAAGACGGCGCTTCTGTAGGAGTGGGAACAGGCGTCCCCTGTGCCGCATCGATGCTTGCGCAGAAGACCCATGCGCCCAATTTAACGATTGTCTTTGAGGCAGGCGGTCTGGCGCCCCTGCTGCCTGAAATGCCTATCTCAGTGGGCGATTCAAGAACGTTCTGGAAGAGTGTTATGGCAAGCGGAATGGTCCAGATTATGGAGACATGCGCAAGGGGGTTGGTCGACTATACATTTCTGGGCGGTGCACAGATCGATATGTATGGGAATCTCAATTCCACACAGATAGGAACCAATCACGCGAAACCCAAGGTAAGGTTTCCGGGAAGCGGCGGCGCCAATGATTTTGCCTCTATGTGCTGGAGGACCATGGTGGTGACCCCTCAGGACAACAGGCGGTTTGTTGAAAAGTGTGATTTTATCACGACCCCGGGATATCTTTCGGGCGGCGATTCACGTGAAAAGACCGGCCTTCCAAAGGGGTGCGGGCCATACAGGATTATCACCAATATGGCGGTTATGGATTTTGAGCCTGAATCAAAGAGGATGAGAATAATATCAATTAATCCGGGTTATTCTGAAAATGATGTTCAAGAAAACTGCGGCTTTGAGCTCCTGAAGGCGGACAAGATAGTTGAAACAGAGGCGCCCACTGAAACGGAGCTGACGATACTGAGGGAAGAGGTGGACCCAAGCCGTTATGTGATAGGAAGATAGCCGGATTTTCTTGCCAATGGGACCTGCTAATGGAAAAGGCTGACGCCAGGGAATGGAAAAGGAAGATAAATAAACCTGAAGAGGTTTTAGAAAAGCTGAAACCGGGAATGAATATCTTCCTTGGAACCGGAATGGCCGAACCTCGCACACTGGTTAAACACCTGGCGCAGGCCAGATCAAACAAAATACAGGACCTTGTATTCCTTCAGGTGGGAAGTTTCGGTGACGCAGCATCAATACTGACTGAAACCGGACGGCACCGCCTGAAGAGTTTTTTTATGGGCCGAATGGCGGATGAGGTTCTCAAGAAAGGGCGGATGGATCTCATTCCATGCCGCCCTTCCAGGATTCCTTCCCTGATTGAATCAGGGCAACTGCCGATCGATGTCGCCTTCTTCCAGGTCTCCCCGCCGGGCCCTGCCGGTTATTGCAGCCTGGGCGGGGCCGCGGATGTGGTTTTTCCTGTCATGGAACAGGCATCTCTGCGTGTGGGAGAGATAAATTCCAAAATACCAGTTGCCTATGGAGAGTCTTTTCTGCATTTCTCCGAGTTTGATATGCTTGTGGAGTCCACGGAGCCTTTGATCTATTATTCGCGGCCGCACGTGGATGATGTCACGGACAGAATTGCGGCAAACCTTGCTTCTGTGATTGAAGACGGCAGTTGTTTAGTGTTTTCAT
>CAZJOB010000502.1:0-2805 GCA_964547435.1 uncultured Desulfatiglans sp.
TATCTGTTTTCAGGTCTGAGTTTTCGAACAGCCGCTCCGGCCCTCCACATCTCGGAATTTTTAATCTCATCAAGTTCCTTCGTAAGCTTTTCCTTGTAATCCGGTGCGCTGTTGGCCTTCATTACAATCGCTGTTTCCTTGCCCGAGACAACGCTTTCATAGAGATCATCAAATACAGGCGCTACAGCGTCACGGAAACGATGACGCCAGTCAAGGGCACCCCTCTGCGCAGTAGCGCTGCAATTGGCATACATCCAGTCCATTCCATTCTCATCGACCAGCCGAATAAGACTCTGAGTCAGTTCTTCAACAGTCTCATTAAATGCCTCACTCGGGCTGTGCCCGTTCTTTCTCAAGACATTGTATTGCGCCTCCATAACTCCCGCAAGACATCCCATCAGGACACCCCTCTCACCCACAAGATCACTGTGCACCTCTTTTTCAAAGGTGGTGGGGAAAAGATATCCGGACCCTATTGCTATGCCGACAGCCTTGGCCCTCGCCTCAGCCCTGCCGGTATAGTCCTGAAAAACCGCGTAGCTGGAATTTATGCCGGCTCCGGAAAGAAAATTTCTCCTTACCGATGTTCCCGAGCCCTTTGGGGCCACAAGAATTACATCCACATTATCCGGTGGAATAACCTGCGTCTGATCCTTATAGACGATGGAAAAGCCATGAGAAAAATAAAGTGCGTCACCGGGATTCAGGCATTTTTTGATAGTGGGATAGATCATCTTCTGCGCCGCATCCGTGACCAGCATCTGAATGATGGTTCCTCTTTTTGCGGCTTCCTCTATATCAAACAGCGTCTCGCCGGGCACCCATCCATCTTTAACAGCCCTGTCCCAGTCTGACTTGAATTCCTTTGCCTGGCCAATTATGACATTAATCCCGTTATCCTTCATATTAAGAGACTGTCCCGGACCCTGGACACCATAACCTATCACCGCGACAATTTCATCCTTAAGTATTTCTCTGGCCTTATCGAGTGAAAACTCTTCGACCGTGGTAACATCTTCTTCAACTCCTCCAAAGTTAATCTTTGCCATAATACTTCCTCCTTGTTTTGTATTTATTTTTTCTCCCTGGCAAGGGCTATCGCCCCTGTCCGGGCTATTTCCTTTATTCCGAAAGGTCTTAACAGTTGCAGAAAGGCGGTTATCTTACTCTCGTCACCTGTAATCTCCACTGTATAATACTCCGAGGTGAGATCCACGATCCTTGACCGGAATATATCAACCATGCGTAATATCTCAGCCCTGTTTTCAGGGGCTGCCTTTATTTTTACAAGGGCAAGCTCTCTCTGAACAAAGGGTTTATCGGTGAAATCAAAGACCTTTATAACGTCAATGAGCTTGTTAAGCTGTTTTTTTATCTGCTCCAGAATGTTCATATCCCCCACTGTCACCAGCGTGACACGTGAGATGTTCTCTTCAACTGTTTCAGCTACACACAGGCTCTCTATATTAAAACCGCGCCCGCTGAAAAGCCCTGCAATTCTTGCCAGCACCCCCGGTTCATTTTCAACCAGTAAAGATAACGTATGCTTTTTTTTCTCTGTGTTATTGTTCATTGCAGTATTTTATCTCCTTTTTAGTAATTAACCCTGGCGATAATCCTAAACCAATAACATCTCCGTGATATCCGCTCCTGCCGGCACCATCGGATAGACTCCCTCTTCCCTTTCAACGAGAAAATCCATTATTACCGGCTTTTTTGACGAAAGGGCCTCCTTAAGAACAGGAACAACCTCATCCGGTTTTGTGGCGCGCAGGCCCAGGGCGCCATAGGCGTCAGCCAGCTTCACGAAATCCGGAGCGCAAGCCATTTCAGTGCTGGCGTAACACCTGTCATAAAACAGTTCCTGCCACTGGCGAACCATTCCCAGAAAACGATTATTCAATATGGCGATCTTTACCGGAAGGCCGTATTGAACGGCAGTGGCCATCTCCTGAATATTCATCTGTATGCTTCCGTCTCCGGCTATATCAAAGACAGTCCTGTCAGGACATGCCACCTGGGCGCCTATTGCCGCAGGAAGCCCGAATCCCATGCATCCGAGGCCTCCTGATGTAATAAACGAGTTGGGCCTGTCAAAGTGATAATACTGGGCCGCCCACATCTGATTCTGGCCGACCTCTGTCGTGATGATCGCCTCACCTTTTGTGAGTTCGAAGATCTTTTCAATCACATACTGAGGTTTGATAATGTCCTGCTGTTTATATGCAAGGCGCCTGGTTGATTTCCACTCCTCTATCTGATCCAGCCAGGCCTTGCGAATCTTCTTCAAATCTTTCAGCTTCTCCGCTTCGATGAGCCCGCTCAGTTTTCTGAGAGTTGCCGCGCAATCCCCCACAATAGGCGTATGGACGGGAATATTTTTGCTTATGGAAGTGGGATCAATGTCAATATGGACTATTTTTGCGTTTGAAGCAAAGGTTGATGTTTTACCCGTCACCCTGTCATCAAACCGAACGCCAATGCCTATCATAAGATCGCACTGGGATGTGGACATATTTGCCCTGTATGTCCCGTGCATCCCTATCATTCCAAGCCATAAAGGATCCGATGCCGGAAAGGCGCCCAGTCCCATCAGGGTTGTGGTGACAGGGGCCTGAATGGTTCTTGCAAATTTTGTCAGGTCTTTTGAAGCGCCTGAGAGTATGACCCCTCCGCCCGCGAATATCAGCGGCCTTTTTGAACCTTTGATCAGTTCTATAACCCTGGACAGTTGTTTCATATTAGGTTCATATGTCGGATTATATGATTTCAGTTTCACATCCTTAATGGGTTTGTAATCCATGA
>CAZJOB010000503.1:0-2783 GCA_964547435.1 uncultured Desulfatiglans sp.
CCTGATCAACCCTGTCTGTCCTTGCTACCACTGTAATCTGCACCGTTTTTATTTTTGTGAGATTACCTGTTGCAACATCAACAAGAGCTGGATTGAGGACATTGTCATTCTGGTCCAGATAAACAATATCCAGTGCGTCAATATTTTCAGCTATAGCCTGATTGCCTGATCCCACATCCCTGGCAATGCGATCCTTCATACCATCCCCATCGGAATCCACAAATATGTAGGTTATGTCTTCGTTCGGATCATTCGTATCACCATCGGCCGTATTTTCCGCTGATCCGCTTATATCTCTTGTAAAATGTATTGTATCCGAACCTGCACTGATAATTCTGGCATCGGCTTTGCCTGTTGGATTACATCCTGCCATACGAATCTCTCTGGTCATGAAGTATATTGCCGAACGAATGTTTTGCTGCATGGAGGCAACCTGTTCCTGTAAAATATATGATTTCTGCTGAGTTCTATATACTGAATAGATTCCGCCTAAAATAATTAATCCAATGGCCATTGATACTAACAGCTCTAGGAGTGTAAAACCCCGTTCCTTATTTTCAGACCCCAAAAATCTCATATATGCCTCCTGATATTCATTCAACCGTTAGAGTTAATTTATAGAGACACTACCTCCTGCGGTTACATTGATTGTCATTGAACGATTTTTATTATTTTTAATAGAGACACTGCCTCCTTTAAGCTGATTATCCTTATCTACAGGAAAACCGTTAGAGCGAAAAGAAATGGTCGGAAGGTCACTGTCATTATATGGAAAATCAACACCCTTCCCTCCACCCTTGCTGGTGTCAAAGACTATATTTTTATCATAATCAACCCAGCGCTTCTTTGTCACGATCACATCATCACCTGCAGTATAATTGAAGTTTACATCCTTGGGTTCCACATAGATGACATAATCATACTTAGTGCCATCAACAGTTATATATTTGTTTAATGAAGGCACACTGAATGTGACGGTACAATTGGCATTTCTCTTTACTGCCGTTATCTTGGCCAACTGGAAGTTGGAAAGCAGTTCCTGTGCCGCTGATTTAATCCGATAATTAGGCAGCCATGATGAAAAACTCGGAATAGCAATTCCCGCAATTATGGCGATTATTCCTAAGACCACTATCATCTCTATTAAGGTAAAACCTTTTTTATTCATTCTCATAATTTTACTGCCATTCATTATGATCTCCCTCTGAGAGTTTTAATAAATACACAACATTTAATTTGTCTTTACGCAAAACCTGTGCCATAATCTCCAAATTCTTAGTATCCTATTAATAATACGAAGGATATACTGTATTCATCGGACAAGGAAATAGTTACTAAATTGATAAATTACATTACAACTGTTAAAAAAGTTAACACCCATATTGTCTTTATTAATAAATGAAAATGCATGGCAATATTGAAAAACTTGGAAAGAAATAATATAGTGTGCCACAATTTTAACGGGATATAAACATGGCTGAAAAGAGAATGAAAGAATTATCCGATGACAACATATGCACGATTCTTCAAAAGGCCGGACTGATCAATACTGAGCAGAATAAAGACATTCAGGTCAGGAAAAAACAGATCAAATCCAAGCTTGAGCAGCTAAAGGCCATGAGAAGCGCTTCAACAGGAGGAAAGGGAAAGATCGCGAATCCTGTTACCATTATTGACGTCATCTGTTCCCTGGAACTTTCAAGGGCGGATGACGAAACCAAGAGGCTGGATGAAGAAATGATCTACCAGATTCTTGCAAAGGTATGGAAACTTCCCTATGTAAAAATAGACCCCTTAAAGCTTGACATGGATCTTATCACAAAAACCCTGCCTCACACCTTTGCCATGAAACACCTGGTTCTGCCCATAAAGGTGGAGGATGGAAAAATAACAGTCGCCACCCCCAACCCTTACAACATGGAGGCAATGGGAGATATCGCTCAGGTAACCCATATGAGGGTGGAACCTGTGGTGAGCTCCAAGACCGATATAATCAAACTGATCGGTGAATTTTACGGGTTCAAGAGATCTATAATGGCCGCCGAAACGCAGTTTTCCGGGCCGCTCATAGACCTTGGAAACCTGGAACAGTTTGTCCGGCTTCGTTCATCCGAGGAGCTTCTTTCCGATGACCAGCATATAATAAACGCGGTCGATCACCTCTTCAGTTACGCCTTTGACCAGAGGGCCAGTGATATTCATATTGAACCCAAGAGAAACAAGAGCATTGTGAGACTCAGGATCGACGGAGCGCTTCACACGATCTATGAACTCCCTAAAAACGTACATCCGGCCATTACCAGCAGAATAAAGACCATTGCCCGGCTTGACATGGCTGAAAAACGCAGACCCCAGGACGGCCGCATAAAGATGGAAAAGGAGGGAATAGAATCGGAAATTCGTGTCTCATCCATACCGGTCGCCTTCGGAGAAAAGATGGTAATGAGGATCATGGACCCGGACATCCTTCTTCAGGACCTGGAAAATCTGGGTTTTACATCAATGGACCTGCTTCGTTATCAGCAGTTCATTAATCTTCCTCACGGGATCATACTTGTGTGCGGGCCTACAGGAAGCGGTAAATCAACGACCCTTTACTCCACCCTCAGATACCTTTCCACACCCGATGTAAACATCACGACTGTGGAAGACCCCATAGAAATGGTATATGAGGACTTTAACCAGATAGCTGTTCAACCGGCAGTGGGAGTTACCTTTGCATCCATCCTCAGAAACATATTAAGGCAGGACCCGGATATAATAATGCTCGGCGAGATGAGAGA
>CAZJOB010000504.1:0-2779 GCA_964547435.1 uncultured Desulfatiglans sp.
CTGTCAGGCGTGCAGAGGGGATTCTGTTTTATGCAATCCGAATCCTTCATTGTAAGTGATTGACTCGGTATGCTGCACGCCCTCGCAGCGAGTTACATGTATCCAGGCCTCACTGAACCAGGTTCGGTCATTCCAGGAGATCCCCGGACCCTCTTTTCATGTTGCACAATCTTCGAAAAAATCAAAAGGTCCAATAAATTGTAGGGGAAGGTCCCCGTGCCTTCCCTAACGCAGCAGGTTTTCAGCATTATGTATGAAATAAATGCACGGGATCAGATATACCTGGAAACCAGAGATGCCCCGGTACTCAACTTTACATGCACCTATAACCGGCTTCTGTATAGCCTAAGGCTGTTGGACACAACCGTGATGCTGCTCATGGCCATTGCAAAGGCCGCCAGTATTGGGTGCAGATGCCTCAGAAACATGGGAAGAGATTCAAACGTATAAAGAGCCCCTGCCGCTACCGGTATTAACACGACGTTGTAGAAAAAGGCCCAGAACAGATTCTGCCTTATTATAGACATGGTCTGCCTGCTCAGTTTAAGCGCCCGGCCGATCCCTTTCAGGTCTCCGCCCGAAAGGATAATGTCCCCGGACTCTATGGCAATATCCGTGCCCGTTCCTATGGCTATACCGACATCCGCCTGCGCCAGGGCGGGGGCGTCATTGATACCATCACCCACCATCCCTACCTTCATCCCCTTCTCCTGTAGCTCAACTATTGCGGCCGCCTTTTCTTCGGGCATAACCTCGGCAAATACTTCATCGATGCCTGCCTCTCCTGCGATTGATTTCGCGGTGTTCATATTATCACCTGTAAGCATTATCACCTTTAATCCCCTGGCTCGAAGTTCCCTGACTGTCGGACCTGCCTCCGGTTTTATGCTGTCCGCCACGGTTATTATTCCTTTGATTTGATCATTCGCCACAAGCATGACAGTCTTTCCCTCTCCCTGAAGCTTCTCGACCTTTTCTTTTAATTTTTCAGTGCCCATCCCCATTTCATTGAACCAATCGGGTTTTCCAACAGATATCCTGCGCCCGTTGATCATGGCCTGAACCCCTCGTCCGCTGAGCGCAGTAAAACCTACGGGCTCAACGATTTCCAGTCCTCTATTCTTGGCCTCTTTAACAATTGTCTTTCCGATTGGGTGTTCCGAGCCCTTTTCCACTGAGGCCGCGATTCTCAATATCTCAATTTCATTTTCCGTCTCCACCGGTATGATATCAATAACAGACGGCCTTCCCACAGTAATGGTTCCTGTCTTGTCAAACACGACCGCGTCCAATCCTGATGCGGTCTCAAGGGCCTCGCTGTTCCTGAAGAGTATCCCCTTTTCCGCCCCTTTGCCCGTGCCTGCCATTATGGCTGTGGGCGTTGCCAGGCCAAGGGCGCATGGGCATGCGATAACCAGGACCGCGACCATTCTTATCATGGCAGGCACGAATTCTCCGCCGAAATGCCACCAGAGAATGAAGGTTATAAAGGCAATACCGATTACAGACGGAACAAAGACAGACGCAATCCTGTCCGCGAGGGACTGGATCGGGGCTTTGCTCCCCTGGGCATCCCTGACCATTTTTATTATTCGCGCCAGGACAGTGTCTTTTCCCACCGCCTTTGCCTCAAACTTCAGCCTTCCATCCAGGTTTATTGTCCCTCCTGTAACCATGTCTTCAGGGCCTTTTAAAACAGGCAGGGATTCTCCAGTGAGCATGGATTCATCAATGCTCGAGGAGCCCTCCAGAACAATGCCATCCACGGGAATGCTTTCTCCCGGATGGACGACAACTGTATCACCTTTTGATATTCTTGATATGGAAAGCTCCAGTTCTCTTCCATTCTTTACAACCGTGGCTGTTTCAGGCCGAAGCATCATAAGTTTTTTAATGGCGCCGCCGGTCCGCGCCTTTGTGCCGGATTCCAGCATCTTACCCAGTTTAATAAGAGTAATGATAACAGCGGATGTCTCAAAATAGACATGATCCCCCAGTGTTGGATACAGAAGCAGGGCAAATGAATAGAAATAGGCCACGGATGAACCCATGGCAACAAGCACATCCATGTTGGCGCTCATGTTCTTAAGGCTCTTCCAGGCTCCCCTGTAAAAATCATAACCTGTATAGAATTGAACCGGCGTGGCCAGGCAGAGAAATAGCCAGTTTACCCAGAGCGCGTGACTCCATTCCCCCAGAAGGCTGAAATCCCTGCCCATGCTTATCAAAAAAAGCGGCAGGGTAAAAATCAGGCCTGTGAAAAATTTTCTCTTCTGGTCCCTTGTCTCAGCCTTCCTTGCTTGTGTTTCTGAATCTTCAATATCATCCCCTGGCGCAATTGCACCATAACCTGCCTTCTCAACCGCCTCTATTATCCGGTCGATATCGGTAACAGCAGGGTCATATTTAACCGAGGCCCTTTCGGTCGCGAAGTTGACAGACGCATCCAGCACTCCGGGGACCTTTTTACGCAAAGTCCTTTCCACAGTATTGGCGCAGTTGGCGCATGTCATTCCGGTAATTGGCAGTGTTATTTTATTGTCGGACATTAGCATCACCTCATTCCGTGCGCTGATGAACTAATCTAATTACACTTTTGGAATATGCAAATATAAGAAGTCTTTAAATCAAATAAAGGGTGCAGGCAAAATGCCTGCATCCTTTATTTGGTCTCCTCATAAGAATATATAGGTAGAAATGTGAACCAATGTTCAATAATATAGGTTTTTTTAGATTGCCAACACGCAGATCTGTTTATGAGAGGCTGTGTATAAGCGGT
>CAZJOB010000505.1:0-2771 GCA_964547435.1 uncultured Desulfatiglans sp.
GTTGATTTACTGATGCCTGGGTCCAATTTTCTTTTGACACATACTGCCAATATTTTTATAATCCGCCGACATATTCAAAAAGGCAATGGCCTGATCACTATAATCTGAAAACACAGGGAGTATTGATATGGAAGCAAACTGGGCGACTCTTACACCGGAGCAGAAACGAGAAAAGAGATTTGAGAAATGGCTTTCCACTGAAGGAATAAAATTCAACAGTCCTGAAGCTGAACGGAGGTACAGAGACATAGTTACCAGGCTTGTAAAGGCCATTAAGCTGGAGATTCCGGACAGGGTGCCGGTTATGCTGCCTACCGGCACGACGCCTATCTTTATGGCCGGTATGACATACAAAGAAGCCATGTATGACAATGAAAAGCTCTGCAAGGCTTATAAGGATGTCCTCCATGTCTTTAAGGGAGACAGTTGTGCAGGGCCGATGATCTTTTCAGGAAAGGCATCGGAATTAATTGATACCAAAATATCCAAATATCCCGGGCATGGCCTTCCTGACGACGCCACCATGTCGCAGTTTGTTGAGGGCGAGTATATGAAGGCGGATGAGTATGATATCTTCATAAATGACATGTCCGATTTTGTCTTCAGATATTATCTTCCCAGAACAATGGGGATTCTCGAACCTCTGAAATATTTTCCGCCGTTGGCCCATTCGCTCGGCTTTCCGAACATGTTTCTTGGCCCTATATCCAATCCTGAAGTGCAGAATATGTTTCTGAAAATGATAGAATACGGCAAAGAGGAGGCCGAATGGCAGGCCCCGATTATGAAGTTCAACCAACTGGCCCTGGCCGAAGGATACCCTTCAATGATGGGCGCCTTTGCACATGCCCCCTTTGACCTGATGGGCGATACATTAAGAGGAACGCGCGGAATAATCACAGATATGTATCGCAGGCCGGACAAACTTCACCAGGCCATGGAAAAACTTGTCCCCCTCAACATCAATATTGCTGTCGGGGCCGCCAATATGTTCAAATGTCCTATTGCCACATTTCCCCTTCATAAAGGCGACGACACGTTTATGTCGGATCAGCAATACAGGGAATTTTACTGGCCCGCATTCCGCAGGGTGATAATGGGCCTTATTGAGGAAGGCGTTGTCCCCCTTTTGTTTGCCGAAGGCAAATACAACACACGCCTTGAGATCATCAAGGACCTTCCAAGGGCAGGTGTGATCTGGTACTTTGACCAGACAGACATGTTCAGGGCAAAGGAGATACTGGGTGACACCGCGTGCCTGATGGGGAATGTCCCCACTTCTCTCCTGTGTACAGGATCGCCAAAGGATGTCAAGGAATACTGCCGGAAACTTATTGAGGTAGTTGGCAAGGGAGGAGGATTCATACTCGCGGGCGGCGCAACGGTGGACAAATGCAATCCTGACAACCTGCATGCCATGGCTGATGCTGCTTTTGAATATGGCATTTACAGCTAAACAATAACAGCAATTGAAACAGGCTGTTTTGAAAAAAGAATATGATAAAAAAATCTATTCGGAGAAAAATCTTCATATTATCTTCGGAATAACATTGACGGCTGTAATGGGTGTGTCCAGCATTACGCCTGCCTTTCCCGGGATCATCAGGGAACTCGGCGTATCGGCTCAGGAAATCGGCATGCTCATAGCCTTCTTTACCTTTCCGGGGGTTCTGCTGACTCCTTTTCTGGGATTTTTCGCGGATCGTTACGGAAGGAAAAGGATACTTATACCGTCTCTTTTCCTGTTCGGTATCGCGGGCGGGGCATGCGCGTTTACAAGGGATTTTCAGACTTTATTGCTCCTTAGAGTCTTTCAGGGTATAGGCGCCGCGTCCCTGGGCTCTTTGAACGTTACCATAATCGGGGATATCTATTCGGGAAAAGAGAGGGCAAAGGCCATGGGTTATAACGCCAGTGTGCTCAGCATCGGCACTGCGTCATATCCGGCTATCGGTGGCGGCCTGGCCATGTTCGGGTGGCGCTACCCATTTCTGCTTCCCTTGCTTGCCATTCCTCTCGGATTGATTGTACTGTTTTCCCTCAAAAATCCGGAGACCAGAAATGATGAACGCATTATTGAGCAAATAGTGAATGGCTTTAAGGGCATGATGAACCGGCAGGTGCTGATAATCTTTACCGCCTTTGTCACATTGTTTCTGATTCTCTACGGCACATGTCTGACCTTTATTCCGATTTTTATGGCCGATTCCTTCAACGCCTCTTCCATTGAGATAGGAATGGCCTTTACTGTCATGTCTTTTATCACGGCAGTCACATCATCACAGATCGGCAGAATTAACTCCCGCTTTGAAGAACATGTGATCTTCAGATTCGCCTTTCTGCTTTATGGCGTTGCTGTTTTTATAATACCCTTCATGCCGGGGATATGGTTTATGATCATTCCCATGACGATATTCGGCATCGGCCACGGATTAAACATCCCATGTCTTCAGACAATCCTGGCCGGACTTGCGCCTGTGGAACACAGAGCGACATTTATGTCCATAAACGGCATGGTGCTGAGACTTGGACAGACTTTGGGGCCTCCAGTCATGGGCTATTTTTTCTCCATCTGGGGAATAAAAGCGCCGTTTTATGCGGGTGCTGCTCTGGGGGCGTTCATGTTTCTGATCGGATTCATGATGAAATCGCGCAAGGATTAAAACCTGTACCCGATCCTTAACCCCAGAGTATCCATCCCTTCATTGGGATCGGATAAATCCGCGTTGGATACATGATCAAAAAACAGAAAAATCCTGTATGAATTATTG
>CAZJOB010000506.1:0-2766 GCA_964547435.1 uncultured Desulfatiglans sp.
TCATGAGAGATTCTTCGCTTCGCTCAGAATGACAAGGTAGATAACTCAATCATTGCGAATGCTGGAATCCCATAACAATCTTGTACTTATTTGCTTGAAAATCCGTACATAACAAATTAGTCCATCATACAATAATACTGCTAAATTAATGACTTATGCCTTTTGAGCAATTCGGATAAACCCCGTGAAAAACATATTTTTCAATAATCATTTGTTTTAGGGTGATTATTACATTGATGGTTTTTCACTTATTTGTTATCCCCTGTTTTTATCTTTCCCGCAGCAACCAGATATAAAAGGCGCGTATTTTCATCCAGATTCAGAAGCTCACTTGCCTCGCTGTCATAAAATGCCCCTATGCCGCAGCAACCAAGGCCAAGCGAAGTTGCTGCTATATATAATCTCTGGCCGATCCTGCCCGCGTTGATCATGGCATATCTGTAGCCCCTCGGGCCATGTGTTTTTTCAATATGATCCAGGTCTGCTGTTATAAGAAAGAAAAGCCCTGCGTTTTTGAGCCACTCCTGATTCAGACACATGTTCGCAGTCTTTTCGCCGAACAGCCCTTCACTGATTATTCCGAATCTTCTGCCTGCCATATCAAAACTGTAATATCCCGGTACTATGCCATCCACATTATCGGCAAAAAAGGATATTTTGGTTAAGTTAAGTCTGTTTTCCTTTTCTTTGTTATAACAATATGATTCGGACAGGATCTCTAATATGGACATGAAATTCGGATTTTCTATTGCACTGTTGATGAAGTTGCGTTTTGATCTTCTTTTAAAAAGAGATTCAGGGTACTGCATAACTTCATGAGATTCTGTCTGAGTCTGAATGGATCGCCATGAACCTGCATGGAGATATGTGTTTCCAGCGGTTTCTTCATCTTGACCAGTGTTAAGGATTTCTGCGGAAGCGGTGTGAATTTCTCTTATCTCCGGATAGTCAATTTCACTCATCGAAACAATACCCGCATCTGTAATTTCTGATGAAAGGGTTTCAAGATCAGAATCTTCTGCATCTAAGGCAGTATCTTTTGAGGTTATATTGACCGCGGCAAGAGAGACCTCTCTTGATTCATTTATTCCGACGAGGTTGTTGAGTCCCTTGTCATCAAAATCCATGCATATCTCAAAGCACATTTTTGATGCCCTCAGGGCGATAAACAGATTTTCCAGAACATGGCCTGTGTCCAGCAGGTTATACCTGTACGCCCTCTCACGGTATTTCCATGAACTGCGAAAGAAAATTGCCGAAAAAATAAATGAAATATTAGGAATGTTATTCAGTGGCGGAACAGCGAGATTGCCTGCATGAGAGGAAAAGTCGCCTTTTCTCAACTGATTAAGAGAGAACCTTTCAGGATTGAAATAATAGATTCCATCTTCAATGCCATTGATGCCCCTGATCATGATATATATTTCAACCGGATATAATGCACCTGCCGATGCCGCACTCCTGTAAAGGTATTCTCCCCTTGAGAATTTTGCCCTGGCGGTCACGCTGTAGGTTAGACTCAGAATGGATGAAAGTGTGCTGGTATTCATGTCAGACTGGTCTGAATCCTTTGCGTCTGTTTTCAGAATATTCATCAGGGGAGTTTGCTGAAACGATCTATTATGCGGAAGGAGAATGGTTTGAAGATTCTCATATACCTTTGTGAGCCTCGGCTGATTAAGCCAGTCAAGCCTGTGCTCCTTTATGCTGTCTCTTATGTAGCTCGTGCTGTCGTGATATTGTGAAGCAATTTTTGTCATTTTTTCCTCTTTAAATTTGTCCTGAGCAGAATATCAGGAAAATTATGAATTTGAAAATAGTTTAAAAAATATTTTATTTATCTCCTAAATTGGAAAATAACAGGAACAACAGGTAACAAACCGGTAACATTTCTTCTTCAGAATATTAATCAAAAATGTATAAAAGGAGAATAAAAAATGCGGAGGTTATCGAAGCTCATATTATATGGAGCTATCATTCTTTTGATCACTGTAATTTTTTATTTACTGCTCAGGGCGTGCAGGGAAAAGCTAAATTATTAACCTGATTTATAAATTACTTTTATTACTAATAACAATAGGTTAATTTAGGTGAAGGAGGTTATGTAATGGTTAAAAGATTATTAATAGCTTTATGGCTTATTTCAACAATAATATTCAGTTCATCAGCATGGGGGGATACTGTTTCAACTCTTCTGGAGGAAGGCATCTACGCGGAAGAGACAAAAGGTGATCTGGATGAGGCGATGATGGTTTATCAAAAGATCATCGATGAAAACGAGGGTAAAAGCGCAAATATTGCAGAGGCATATTACCGGCTTGGTACCTGTTACCTGAAGACAGGCGATGAAACAAAAGCAATAGAAATGTTCAAAGAGCTTTTGACCGGATTTCGTGAGCATAAAGAGATTGCCTCGAATGCAAGATTTCAACTGGTAAAGCTGAATGCCCTTGATGGGGGAGATCAAACAGTCACACCTCTTGAACTCGGTCCGGTTCCCTGGGAAACCGGAGAGACATGCTGGTATAATTTTGGAACCCCGGTGATCGAAAATCTTGGCAAAACGATTTGGTCTGTCAGGGATGTTACCATAAATGGCAATGATCTATGGAGAATAGAAACTTACGTTATCATACCAGGTCAGTCGCAATTCAGCCGTGTTGATGTGCTTAAAAAAGACTTTAAACCTTTTTCAGGATTAACAAAGGGAGTTCTAAATAATAAAGTTAAATATGAAAAAGATCATATTCAGATGGTTATCGACAG
>CAZJOB010000507.1:0-2758 GCA_964547435.1 uncultured Desulfatiglans sp.
GTTGCACAGGACTCGGAAACCGCGGCCATGCTCGGAATCTCAATTCCAAAGACAATGCTTCTGAGTTTCACCCTCGGGGGTCTTCTTGCAGGGATTGCAGCGGTTTTAATGGCAATATCCCTTGGCTCCGCGTCTCCTGAACTGGGCGACAATATAACCCTTATGTGCCTTGCCATACTCTTTCTTGCGGGCATAGGAAATCTAAAGGGCGGACTGATCTGCGCGATCATGGTAGGGATCATCGAGGGGATGGTAATGGGATATCTGCCGGGTGACTGGACAAAGGCATTTGCCTTTTCAGTAATACTGGCGGTACTTTTATTTAAACCCGAAGGTCTGTTCGGAATTCAACATTAACCGGTAAGGACAATGACTAATTTTCAATTCTATTTTATCGAATTCTCCGCCATATACATATTGATAGGCTGGGCCGTATATCTCATGTTCCGCATCAATCAGCCCTACTTCGGTTCCCTCTATTCCATGTGCATAGGCGCCTATTTTGCGGCCTACTCATCCATAAACTGGGGCTGGCCTGTGTGGCTTATTCTGCCCGGCGCCATTGCATTGACCGTGCTTCTTTCATTGATTCCGGCCTTTCGGCTTGCCAGGCTGGGGCCTTTTCCCATGGTAATAGCCAGCATGGCGATACTCTTTATAATTCAGACGGCAGTAAAGAACACAGATGCACTGGGCGGCCGCTACGGCCTGTTCGGAATGCCTGCCCTGCCCTTGCCTCTATTGGTTTCAATAACCTATGTTTTCTTATTCTTTACAGGGTATCTCATTTTTCATCTGGACTATTCCCATACAGGCAGGGCAATGGATGCGATCCATTATGACAGGGACCTGGCAAATGTGCTGGGCATCAATGTAAACAGGCTGAGCATCCATTTTCAGATGATAAGCTCTGCCATCGGCGGAGCAGCGGGAGTCTTTTACGCCTATACCATGGGCGGCGTCTTCCCCGAGGCCTTTAATATGAGCTTTCTGATGTATGCCATAACAATAGTGGTGCTGGGCGGAATGTATACCATGTGGGGGATCATCATATCAGCGCCTTTTCTATGGAGCATCAGTCAGATTCTTCCAAAAAACATGACAGGGTTCTCGGTTATCGTGTATGGTTTAATATTGATTATCATGCTGCTGGTAAGACCAGGCGGTATAATTGACAGAAAGACATTGAAAAAGGTTTCAAGGATTCAAGTGAAATATTTCATGCATACATAGGCAGTTTCACTTTTATAAAAGGCTGTTCATAAGAATCATACGGAGGAATCGAATGAAAAATAAGGGAAAAAATATTCTGAATATTTATGTAACTGTTTTTTTATTGATATCTGTTTTACTGACAGCAGCATGCAGTCAAAAAGAACCGGAATCCACGGCCCCTGCCGATGAATGGCGAATACCATTTCTGATATTCCTTTCAGGTTCCCTTGCGGGCGACGGCGCCATGCACAAATGGCTGACAAATCAGGTTGTCGATGAAATCAACAATTCAGGCGGCATAGCTGGCAAACCCCTTGTTATTGATTACTATGATACCGGAATGGACCCCCCAAAGGCCGCTTCCCGCATGGCCCAGATAATCGACGCCCGCGCCCTGTGTCTTATCGGTCCCATGAATGACAATGAATGCAAGGCTGCAATGCCCCTTGCCAAACGTGAAGGCATATACGCATTTTCCGGAACCGCCACGGATGACGTGTGGAGGGAGTTTAAACCCTGGATACTGAATACATCCTCCACAGTGGAAGAGGAATCGGATTATGATATGCCAATGTGGTTGAAACACGAGCCTGGTATCAAGTCGATAGCCGGCATTATTCAGCCTCTTTATCCATATATCACCACTGTGTGGGAGGCGAACAGGAGCAAGGCAGATGAACTGGGAGTAAAAACCTATGACAAGATCGAGGTGCCATCGGGCATGCTGGACTACAGCAACATCGCTGTAAGGGCAATAAAAACCGGGGCCAATGCCTTTCATATATCATGCACGGAAGAGGTATCGGCCAAGATAGTAAAGGAGCTGATTGACCGGGGCGTCAACCCGAATCATATATGGCTGTGGGCCTCTTCCATGGGCGCCACCTTTTTAAAACAATCCGAGGGATATAATGAGGGCATCTATACAAATGTGTCGCCCACCTATACTGAAAACCCGAAATACGAAGAATTTCTTAAAAGATATATGGAAACCCATGGCGGGGAACCCCTGAAATTCATGAGTCATTTTAATGCCGAACTGCTCTATTTATTAAAGGAAGCGATCGAGGAACAGGGTGTCACGGGCGATCCTGCCAGACTCAGGGAAGAAAGGAATAAAATAAGGGATTATGCCAATAACAAGAAGGGATTCAAAGGGCTGAAATACACCTATGACATAGTAGACGGCCAGGCCATGGGCATCCCCAGATACCTGTATCAGATACGAGATGGAAAGACTGTGCTCATAGAAAGGGAGGTTCCTGCGGTTAAATAGTGTCCATATAAAAACTAAAAAACCTCTTTCAGGTATATGTCCTTTTTTATTGAAGTACATGAAAAAACATCAGGTATTTTCATTTTTTCCTGTGCAAATTCAAGTACTTTATCATAATCAAAGCGTAAGCCCATTTTTGTGTAATATTCTTCGAATATCCTTTTCGGTCTATAATCCCTGAATTCGCAGGGGATGGAAAGAATCGGAATATTATGCTCCGTGAGAGTCTCCAGGATATCACATCCATTGTATTTCAGCATAGGCCTG
>CAZJOB010000508.1:0-2751 GCA_964547435.1 uncultured Desulfatiglans sp.
TCACCCATTAAAGGGTTAGTCAAGAGAAAAAACACCTCTCCATTATGAAAAATTTGCCTGTTTTTCGGATGGCGTATTACTCCGCAAAGCCTGGATTCTCCTACATAGACTGTTTTGCGCCCGGTTATTTCCTTATTCGGTTAGCGTCTAATAATTTTGATTCGCGCCAGTCACTTTCCGAGGCGTAGGCATATTTTAATATAGGTGATTCAGGAGTATCAAAAGTATATAGCCACCTGTCTCAGAGGATAGAAAAAGATAAAGAAAAACAAAGGGGTCAGACCTTCATTCTTGACAATATGAAGATGCCATGATAAATGTCCTTCCATAAAAATATATGAGAGGAGCAATCATGGCTCGGCCTTTAAGAATTTCATATCCAGGGGCTTTTTATCATGTAACATCAAGAGGTAATGAGCAAAAGGTTATATTCAAGAGCCAGAGGGACAGAGAAAAGTTCATAGAATACCTTGAATCAGCAGTAAAAAGGTATGATGCAGTAATCCACGCTTATTGTCTGATGGATAATCACTATCATCTTTTACTTGAAACCCCATCCGGAAATCTATCCAGGATCATGGCTCATATCAATGGCGCTTATACCACCTATTTCAATGTTAAACGTGAGAGATTCGGGCATCTTTTTCAGGGACGATACAAGGCAATTCTTATTGAAGCTGACGAATATGCGAAGGAATTATCACGATACATCCATTTGAATCCTGTGAGGGCAAAAATAGTAAACCTTCCGGAAGAATATGAATGGTCAAGTTACTCATATTACATTGGAAAGAAGAAATCCCCTGAATGGTTTAAGATAGATTTTATTCTTGGTTATTTTGAAAAGAAACTATCTGCGGCGCAAAAGAGGTATAAAGAGTTTGTTGGTATAATGATTGATAAACAATATGAAAACCCGCTGAAGGGTGTTGTCAGTTCGACCTTATTAGGCACCAAGGAATTCATTGCTTTCATAAAAGATAAATATTTGTCTGAACAAAGAGATGATAAAGATCTTCCTGCATTAAAAACGCTTAAAAGGGGAGTTTCTATCGAGAAAATCACCGAAGAAGTAGACAAGGCAGTCAAAGGAGACAAAAGGTTATCAAGGAATATAAAGATATATCTGAATCAAAGACTTACAGGAAAAAGGTTAGATGATATTGGTGCCCATTTTGAGATTGGAGGTTCGGGGGTATGTCAGGCCGCGAGACGCATTGCTGATCTGCTTAAAAAAGATAAGGTTCTTTTAAAAACAGTGAAAAAGATAGAAGCGAACCTGTTATAAAAAAGACCTGATTCCTTGATTTTCTACATAATAGGTTAGTTTGAGTGTGCGGCCTGTTCAATCTCGATATTAATTTTTTCACCGATGTTCTGTTCAACAATTGCCAGATCATACCTGGACTGAAGATTCATCCAAAAGCGGGCGCTATTACCAAAATATTTTGAAAAGCGCAGAGCAGATTCGGCAGATACCCCACGTTTACCATTGATAATCTGGGTTATTCTTCCTGATGGTACTCGCAAGGAAAAAGCCAGCTTGTTCGCTGAAAGGTTACGTGCGATCATTTCACGTTTTAAAATTCGGCCTGGATGTATCGGTTTCATTTTTTATCCTTTATGATAATCGGTTATTTCAACGTCATAGGCATCGCCATTTTTAAATGTAAAGCAGATACGCTATGGTCCATTAACTGTCATTGCCCATTGTCCGGCTCTGTTGCCTTTCAATTTATGTAATCCTACACTTTGTAATGGGCTCAAATCATTTAAAGACTCTGCAGCATCAAGAGATGCGAGCAATTCATCCGCAGTATCAATATCAAGGCCACTAAATTTATTAGTTTTACTTTCTTCATAATATCTCTGAGATACCCTGTTAGCCCATGTTTTTATCATGCGGTTATAGTACAACATTAACCTAATGTGCGCAAATGATTTTATTCGGGGTTTATGCAAAAGAAAATACCAAAACTATATTTTATTGTTGGAAAAAACAAAGGTTATCAGACTCCATTCTTGACAATATATGGGTGTAAAAGGGGTCACCCATACTGTTACCGGCGTCAATTTTGAATAAAAGCAAAAACATATGTCCAACCGCGAACCACGCGAAAACGCGAAAATAAAGTGACTTTGTTTGGCTATAACGATGTTTGTTGCCATTCTTCATTGAAAATATGAAAAGCCAAACTACATAACTGACCACAAGTGATTTGGAAATATTCCGCTATCTCAAAGAATATATTGAGAAATTCATTGGTTTGGACTATATTATCTCGTCACTTCAGAAAAGAACGTAAATTATGTTTTATTTAGAATGATGAATAGCGAGAATAAATGTCAAGCCAAGTAAATTATTGGAAAGAATTGTCAGAGTATGACCTGGAAACAGCGGAAGCAATGCTGAAAAGCAAAAGATATCTTTATGTCGGATTCATGGCTCATCAGACAATCGAAAAAATACTGAAAAGCTATTTTGTAAAGATACACGCTGATACACCTCCATACTCGCACAGTCTCTCATATATTGCTAAAAAAGCAGAACTTTATGAGCTTTTATCAGAAAAACAACAGGATTTCATAGATCTGCTCGAACCAATGAATATTGAATGCAGGTATCCAGTTCATAAAGAAGAATTACTGAAAACATTAACCGATGAAAAATGCATAGAAATTTTAAAGGACACCAGGGAACTTCAGATATGGATAAAACAGAGGTTATAAAAAAACTTAAAAAATATAAAA
>CAZJOB010000509.1:0-2745 GCA_964547435.1 uncultured Desulfatiglans sp.
ATAATAGCTCCAAGGCATCTTGAAAGGGTAAAGGAGATATGTTCCCTGCTTGAGCATCAAGGCCTGAAATATCAGCTTTTAAGTAATATTGACCCGTTAGAATCAACTAGAAAAGAAAAGATTGTTGTTATTGACAGCTATGGAGAACTATTTAATATTTACAGCATTGGAAGCATAGCCTTCTGCGGCGCCAGCCTGGTTCCGCTTGGAGGACAGAATCCGATTGAACCGGCAGTATGGGGTGTGCCGGTCATTTACGGCCCTCATATGGAAGATTTCCTTGACGCCAGGGCGCTTCTGGAAAGATACGAAGGAGGAATGGAGGTCAGGGGGCATGAAGATCTGGCTGAAAAGATAAAGACTCTTTTCAGAGACAGTCTCCTTATGAAAAAAATGGGTGAAAATGCCGAAAAGGCTATGATGGAAAGCCGCGATGCATCACAAAGACACGCGCGCGTGATAGCCGAACATATGGTGCTTGGAGAACAGGAGATAAAAAGATGACTATAGACAAAAAGGCTATTAGATACATGGCTGCTAATCTGCCCGAAAAAACCATTAAGAGGATCAGGACTGCCGCGCGAAGGATTGTCGAGGCAAAGGAAAAGGGCGGAAAGGTAGTGGCGGTAATGGGCAGCGGCCCGAATATTCACGAAGGGGTCACCACGCTTGTAGCCGAGCTGATACATAAAGGTATTATCGACGGAGTAACTACAAGTTCGGCTGTTATCAATCATGAGATGTCAGGGACCCTTGAAAAAGTCCGGCGTGTCGAAGGCTCCAAAATCGGTATCGAAAAATCGAGGCTGGCGTCAGATGGCATTTTTGAAGTGAGTATTATTCCCCGGTCCATGCTTTCCAGGTATAAAGGCGTTCAGGGAATAGATATGACTCTTTACAGAAAGATGCTGAAGGCCGGCGGTAATATAATTATCAAGGTCGCGGGAAATATGGCTTATCCTACAGGCCTCTACACTGAAACTATCGCCAGAGAGATTCTTTCCATATCAAAAAAGCGGAAAGTTTCGTTTGAGGAAACAGCAGGAATCGGCGCTGATCCAATGACTATGTTAGGCGCGGCCGCAGTCAGGAACGTACCTGTTCTGGTAACTGTGCCTCAGCTTGTGGGCGGCGGCGAGGTTGGACTCGCCATAGGAGATTCTCTGAAGGTTTCAGAGCGTAGTAAAAGAATAGCCGAACTGCTGGACAGCGCCGATGTCATCATCGAATCGGCTGTGGCCCTCACTCAGGAGGTCCATGACGGACCTTTCGATCTCTATACAGGTCACGGAATTTGGAAAGACTGGGAAAAAGGCTGGACATATTCTCTCTGCGACAAGAAGATCATCAGAATAGATATGGACCCCAATCTTGAAAGGGCATGGACACAGGAGCGCAGATCAAAATCGGTTTCAAAGGCAGTTGATAAGGGACTTCCCAAGACAAAGAACCTGAAGATTCCCTTTCGTATGGAAATGTCGGGTTTCGCGCGTATTCCCGGAAGCCTCCCGGTTGTTGCAGATATCGGAATATTCTGGCCTGTAGCGGCTGACATGGTTGCAGACGCACTGGGCGTTAAGCTGGATTTTATGTGCTATAAACAGTCAATGGAGGCAGGCCGGAGGGCAAGGGAATGGATTGTCGACAATGTGAAACCTGTTGATATGAGCCTGATACGAAAGCATAAATAGTCGAAATAGCAACTATGATATTGACTATTCTGCTAAATCAGGTTATGTTACCCCGATTAAATGGAGTTTGATTAACCTTTTTAATGGAAAGAATATTTTGAGCAGAACAGATTTAATTGAACTTGAAGGTCTGGTAACAAGGATCATGGGCCGGGGAACCATGGAGATACAATGTGAAAATGGCGTTGTTGTAAGAGGAGTATTGTCCGGCCGTATGAAAAAAAATAGAATAAAGGTGATACAGGGAGACAGGGTAAAAGTCAGTGTGTCGCCCTATGATACAAGCCATGGTCTTGTCACTTATCGTTTTAAGTGATTATCGGAAATATTGGAAAAAGCAGCCATACCCCTGATAAAAACACTTAAAGATTTTCTTCCCCTGAAGGAATACTTCACACAGAACAGATACCGGCTTACAGTCGGTTTCGCGTGTCTGATATTTGTGGATTTTCTGCAGTTGATTATCCCCCTTGTCATAAAACAGGCAATTGACGACCTCACCTATCGGAAAGCAGCTTCCGGCAATTCAATGTTGAAATACGGCATGATTATAATGGGCATCGCGTTGGCTATATCGATTCTGAGATACCTGTGGCGGCTTCTGGTAATCGGCCATTCACGAAAGGTTGAGGAGAGTCTGAGAAACAGGCTTTTCGCTCACCTTCAGATACTCTCCATATCTTTTTACCGAAGAACAAAGACCGGTGATATCATGGCAAGATCTATCAATGATATCAACGCTGTTCGCATGGCCACAGGGATGGGTCTTGTTTCCCTTGTTGACGCTATTGTAATTGGAGTTACAGCCATCTGTTTTATGTTCTATCTAAGTCCCCAACTGGCCCTTCTTTCAATTTTACCTGCCCCCTTTGTGGTATATTTCGCGAGAATACACACAAAAAAGATGTCCCAGGGTTATGAAAAGGTGCAAAAATCATTCTCTGATCTCACGGAAAGCGCGCGTGAGATATTTACGGGAATCAGGGTCATTAAGTCCTTTGTTCGCGAAGGCTGGGGATACAACAGAATGGAGGAAGAAGGCAGGAATTATGTA
>CAZJOB010000510.1:0-2737 GCA_964547435.1 uncultured Desulfatiglans sp.
AAGACCCGCCCTTTCAAGAAATCCCTGGAATTTACCATCACCTTTCCTGTCGCTGTTATTTAACAGGTTGTTATCAGGAGAAATATCCATCCTGGATATCAGGGATACACTTTCAGCGCCTATGCCGATTACAAAATATTGTTCGCAGATCTCAACCAGCGCGATGGCCCTTTTAGGCGCCAGATTCAGGGTTCCGACAGTCCTCATCACAGGGAATCTGCTGTTATATATGGAACCGGGGCGGAACCTTTTCAGAACAAATAAAAGGAATATCATGATGCCCAGAAATATTAACAGGGACAGGATTGTCTTGATCGATACTATGTCAAATTCAGAATACAAACTTCATCTCCGGTAAAAATTTTAAATTATCACGAAAGCCTTTTCACCCTCTCGCCCGGGCTTATTATGTTTGTCAGCCTAATGCCGAATTTCTCATTCACCACAACTACCTCTCCGTGCGCCATCAATTTCTTGTTCACGAAGATATCGAGGGGCTCGTCTGTCAGTCTGTTCAGCTCCACCACCGATCCCTGGCTGAGTCTTAGCAGATCCCCTATCTTAATCTTTGCGCTGCCCAGCTCAACAGATATCTCCAGTGGTATGTCAAGCAGAAAATCCATGTTTTGACCATTGTCATCGCCTGTCATGCCCGGCTCAATTTCAGCCAGGTCCATTTCACCTGTGGATACACTGTTTGCATTAACATTTTTCTGATTACTCATGAGGTTACCTCTTTTCTGATTGTTCAACTTTGTCTGAAATATCTATTTCAGGCCTGTTCTACATAGGGTTGATTAACCTTAAACACCTTTTTATTCTTAAACCTTCCCGCAAAACCTTCATACAGATTGATGTCTTCCACCTTTGCCATGAGAGGGTCTTTATAATCCTTATCGAGAATAAGGATGTCTCCTTTTCGAAGATTGAGAAAATCCTTGACCGAAAGCTGGGTCTTTCCAAGATCGACGGTAAGACCCACCTCTGTTCCCTTTATCTGATATTCAAGCTTGTTGAGCCAGGATCTGTCGATGAGATTTGATGTTTCTTCCTCGTCCCTGTAGTTGCCGGCCAGCTTATGACGAATAGGCTGATATGACGCATAGGGAACGCATATGATTATATTGCCCAGGACCTTGCTCAATTCTATCTCAAACTTGGATGATATCAGCAGTTCTTCACCCGGAATGGCATTTACGACAAGGGGATTGCTCTCGGAGCGAACAAATTCCGTCCTGATCGGATGGACATCCTCCCATGCCTCTATGAGGTTAAACAGCGCCATCTGGACCACTTTTTCAATTATCTTATTCTCTATGGTGGTGAATTCCCTCCCTTCGATCTTTGTAGACCCAACCCCGCTTCCGCCAAAGTAGGCCTCCACAAGACTGAATACGAGACGGCTCTCAACTACCAGTATTCCCAGTCCTCTTAAGGGTTCAAGTTTGAACAGATGCATGCTGGTCGGCACTGGCAGGGACCTCTGAAAGTCACTGTATTTCACTGTAGCTACCGGATCAGGGGTTATATCCAGCATTTTACGAAGTGAATTGGAAAGGGAATTTCTTAACTTCTGGCTGAACCGGCTGTTTACCACTTCAAGGAGAGGCATATTCCCTCTTACATTAAGACCGGCAGTAGCCCAGTCAAAGGGATTGAGGACATCATCTCCCAATGGTTCAAAGTCATCGGCAGAACTGATATCTCCGGTATCCAGACCCTTTAACAAAGAATCAACTTCATCCTGGGACAATAATTTATTCATTTTCGATCTTCCTGCTTATGGTTATTCATCCTGTTTAATCACCCTGCTTTTAATCCGCTACTGAATAATAAAATCGGTAAAATACACATTTAACACCTTGCCTGTCTTCAGGTGCTGGTTCAGGGCTGTCATAATTTCGGCCCTCAACTGGAATTTCCCTTCCAGCGTCTTGATGTCCTCGTGAGTCTTGTTGCTTAACATGGTTAGAATAGAATCCCTGAACTGGGGGAGTCTTGCATCTATTTCAGCCTTGAGTTTTTCATTATCCAGTTCCAGTTCTATTCTTGCCTTGAGGTAATTATTCCCTCTTTCACCCAAAAGGTTGACGATAAAAGTCTCCATGGTATAGATCGGCCCTAATCCCTTGTTTGCCGCGTCATTACCCATTTCCACAGTATCTCCATTTCCCATTAAACCTGAGAGCAGCCCGCTCTTCCACACGAAAAAACCGCCTCCCAGAAGGCAGACGACAACAATGCAGGTTATTATCAGATTAACAGGTATCTTTTTTCTTTTGGGTTGGGCTTCCCCCTGTTCTTCCTTTTCTTCCTGTTCTTCCTTTTCTTCAACCTTCTCCGCTTTTTCCATTCCAAATTCTCCCTGTTAGTCTATTCGTATCTATTTAAATGATGTTTCTCTCAACTGCGGCGATACAAAGGCGTTCAGTTTCTGTTCAAGCAGCCTGGGATTGTCCCCTTTGGCTATGGACATGATTCCCTCTGTCATCAATTCCTTCATCATCACCTCTTCACTGCTCCTGTTCCTCAATTTTCCGGCAATCGGAAGACACAGGAAATTGGAAATCAAAGACCCGTAGAAGGTCGTTAAGAGCGCCACTGCCATTGCAGGACCGATAGAACTGGGATCATCCATTGTCTTAAGCATCTGTACAAGACCGATGAGTGTCCCTATCATTCCAAGGGCAGGGGCAAAGGTCCCCATAGTGGTAAAGATCTCGGCGCCCAGCTTATG
>CAZJOB010000511.1:0-2701 GCA_964547435.1 uncultured Desulfatiglans sp.
GCGAGTGTAGGACCAAAAGTTCTACCGAGGGTTCGAATCCCTCTCTCTCCGCCATTCATGTTAATCAGTGTCCATCCAAAAACATTAAGTTTCTGATGGAGTCTGTCTACACTACATATGAGCACGCTCTCTGATTACCTGCTTTTCCTCTTGCTTTTTATTCCTGATAGTCTTAAACATAGATCATTAAGATGTTGTCCGGTTTATTTATGTTGTTGCATAAGTGTCTGTCTTTATTCAAGGCAACATGTCCATTTCCCATTATTTCAGGCAGTAATAATTCAGAATAATAAGCAATTGTTGTTAATATTATTTCTGTATTAAGGAGGCTCAAATGAAAGGCGCGGGTAAAAACAGGAATCATATAGGCAGGCGAGACTTTATAAAATCGATGACACTGGCAGGAATGGCGGCAACTTTGCCGAGAACGGCCTTTGCGGGCAGTGATTCCACAGGATCAATTCGCGAGCGTCCGGCAGGAGGTAAAAAAACCCTTCTCTGCCTGAGCAATAATCCTTCGGAACATGAAGGATTTATCGAGTCGATTCGGTCGATTCCGATAAACGAACTTCATGTGTCTTCGATCAAGGTCAATTATCAGAATCCGGAAGATATCGTCCGGACCATCAGGGAGCAAAACCCGAATGTTCTCCTGCTTATTCTGCCCCGCATGACCTTCAGCTTTGGTAAATTATGCGACACAATGGGAGACCTGAATATTCCTGTAATCGTACTTACCGTGAATCCCGGACTTATCCCCATTGATGCGAATCTTGCATCATCGCTTAGAGGAAACGGCGCCAATGTCACCTTTGCTATATCGCAGGACCAGGCCCTTAAGCGGGTCAGAATCGCTGCAACCCCATGGATACTCGAAGGCCGCAGGGCAGTGCTTTATGGAAGACCCTTTGACTCCACCACTGTAACCTCCCACAATCTTAATGAGGAACTTGTCTATCGGCGAACCGGTGTAAAGATTCAGTTCCGGCCGCTTGAAGAACTGGCGGCTCTTTATAAAGAAGCGGACACAAAAAAAGCAGTAGAAGAAATGGAACGATGGAAGAGGGAGGCGGTTAAGGTTACAGGTGTTCCTGATAAGACCATGATTGATTCATGCAGGCTCTACGTCCTGCTGAGTTCCATTATCGAGAAAGAGGGGCTAAGCGCCGTTTCGATCGATTGCCTTGGCTTCACGCTCAGCCCGAACCCGATACTTCCCTACCCCTGTCTGGCCTTTGCGCGGCTGCGGGACGAAGGCATTACTGCCGCGTGCGAAGCGGATGTATGCGCTATGCTTTCGTCCATGTTTCTGGAGGAAATCAGCCGCAGACCATCCTTTATGTGCAACCTGATGTCTGTGAGTCCCCGGGATTCGAAGATCACAGTGAGTCACTGCGTTGCCCCGCTCAGGCTGAAGGGCCTTGACGCACCACAGATGGAATACAGGATTCACGACTATCATGGTTCAGGAAGAGGCGCCGTGCCTGAAGTAAAATTTCCCGAAAAAGGACAGGTGCTGACCGGAGGATTCAGCAAGGACCTAAAGAGTTTTGCCCTGTGGCCCGGCCGGATTGAAAGCCAGGTAATGGACACAGACAGCGCCCCTTCCCAAGGCGCGCCCATGAATAACGTCTGCGCGAACACCATGGACGTTAAGATCAGGGATGTTGACCGGTTCCTGCAGAATATTCCGGGGCTTCATCAGATTATGGTGCTTGCCGATTACACCGGGGATATTGAGGACGGCCTGACCGGAATGAACGTTCCACTTGTCGGGCCGGTTGATTTCGCGCCGGTTGCAATATAAAATTATCAATAATTTATTCAAAGGAGAAGCAAAAATGAGCACTGACCTGAACACGGAAAATGGTACAACAAGAAGAGGATTTGTAAAGGAGATCGCCGCTGGCGCAGCGGGAGTTGCCATGGCGGGCATATTTTCCGCTGCTTTTATGCAGGCAAGAGAGTGTATGGCAGCTACCGCGAACCCTATTGATCCCACAGCGCCCAAAGGATCGAAATACCGAAAGTGCTTTCTCAATGAACTGACTCCCGAGGAGAAGAATATCGGTTTCGGCGCAAGCCCTATGTTTGTCACCTTTGCCGACAACGATATCATAGAAGGATGCAACTACTTTTCGGTTATGTGGATGGGGGAAAGCTCCACCAAAACAATGGGACATGGGCCCCACTCACACCCGGTTCCGGAAGTGCTGGTTGCAATCGGCTCAGATCCGGAACATCCTGAGGACCTGGGCGCGGAGTTCGAGCTTTTCATGGGAGAGGAGATGGAAAAGCATATCATCAATAAATCAACGCTTATCTACATCCCGGAAAACACCGTGCACTGCCCCTTTACCATCAAAAAGGTGACCAGACCCTTTCTTTTTATGCAGGGGCACTACGGACCCAAGCTGGCCGAGACCGCAAGAAGAGACCTGGTGCCGGAGGACATGCGTAACAAATATATATTCATAGATATGGACGGGTCTTCGGAAAAGTAAAAAGTAAAGAGATGGGTCAGCCCTTGACAAAGGACTTAGTCGATAGCAGTCGCCTGCTGTCAAGGGCTGATTTTAGACTTACCTTACTTTCTCAATCTTGAATATTGTAACACTCGTAAAAAGTTGAATTTTAGCTTTCTCTGAGTGGGTAAGGCGGAGGCTTGCGCCACCGCCTCCCCGTTGCCGCAATAGGGTCA
>CAZJOB010000512.1:0-2696 GCA_964547435.1 uncultured Desulfatiglans sp.
TTCATCGTTACAAATCCATTCTGTTTAATATAACCCGGCATAAAACAGCTTTTTAACGATGTACTAACAAGTGGCAGAGAATATGTCAATGAGTGTTAAAACCCTTGTAAAAATAGTCCCGGGAGAATAATATAAACAATGGTTCAGGGCGCAAGACGCAGGGCGCAAGGCATGGATAATAATGGTTTATGGCTTACGGTATAAGGTATACGGTAAGATCAAAAGAATACGTAGGATTCCCAATGCACAACACACCATATAATGAAAGACTGAAATCTCTGCGGAAAAGGCTTAGAGTCGGTCCCTTTGACGCCATCTGGATAGTGCAGCCTGAAAACAGGAGATACCTGTCCGGTTTCAGGGCAGCGGACACTCAATTAAATGAGTCCTCCGGATCCCTTCTTATAAATAATAGAAAGGCCCTCCTGATTACCGATTCAAGATATTCGGTTCAGGTCAGTAAAGAGGCCCCCGACTTTGAGGTTGTCACTCAAAGGGGCGATGTAAAGGATGAGCTGATAAGACAGTTGATATGTTTGAGGACAAAGCGACTAGGTTTCGAAGAAAACCACCTGATATGGAATATTCACAATCAGCTTTTAAAGATGTTAAACAAATTATCGCCTCCTGTTAAGCTTGTTCCTTCCAAAGGCATGGTTGAAGAGATGAGGATAATTAAAGACCCGGCAGAGATCAGGATTATGAAAAGGGCGTCCGATATCATGTCAAAGGTCCTTAGCGAGACCATCAAAGATCTGCAACCCGGCAAAAGAGAGATAGAAATCGCAAGGGAGATCGAAAACCGCGCTCTGAAGGCGGGGGCTGACGCCCTTGCCTTTGACCTGATTGTGGCCTCGGGGCCGAACGCGGCCCTGCCTCACGCGGTGCCGACAAAAAGAAAGATTCGCAGAAATGAACCAATAATATTTGATGTCGGAGTCAAGGTCGAGGGCTACTGCTGTGACATGACCCGGACTGTATTTCTGGACAACCCAAAGCCCCTTTTCAGAAAAATCTACCGGACTGTCCGCAGGGCACAGCAGGCGGCAATGGAGTATGTGAGGCCGGGCGAATTGAGCACAAAACCCGATTCCATTGCAAGGGATATTATTCGAGAAGCTGGTTTCGGAGATTACTTCGGGCACTCTCTGGGACATGGTGTGGGACTGGCCACCCATGAGGCGCCATCCCTGAGCCCGAGGAATCCTGTCAGGCTTGAAGAGGGGATGGTGGTAACAGTGGAACCCGGAATATATATACCGGGGAAGGGCGGTGTAAGGCTTGAAGAGATGGTGGTTATTGAAAAGAACGGGCCAAGAATTTTGACCGAGAATGATCATTATTATGATTTCTAGTCGATAACATTTATGGAACGGCAAAACGACAATTTCTCCAACGGGCTTGTGGACCAGTTTATAAATCACCTTCGTGTAGAAAGGGGATTGTCCGACAACACAATCAGCTCGTACAGCAGAGACCTGATCAGATTTGTAAGTTTTCTGGACCGGAATAAGATATCCCCCTTTGAGGTCCGCAGGGAAGATATAGGAACTTACACCGGCTCATTAAGGAAAGACCTGTCCGCAAGGAGCATTGCCAGAAACATCTCCGCTATAAGAATGTTCTTCAAGTTTCTTATCTCCGAAGGGAAACTGAAAGACAGTCCGGCGAGGCTCCTTGAATCCATGAAACTTCCCACCAGGCTTCCTGAGATACTTAGCCATGAAGAGGTGGAGCTTCTCCTCTCTCAGCCCGATTCGTCCACTGATCTGGGTCAAAGGGACAGGGCAATGCTTGAATTATTATACGCCACCGGTCTCAGGGTCTCGGAACTCATAGGCCTTAACCTGTTAAACATCAATCTTGAGGCCGGTTATGTGAGGACCATCGGCAAGGGGTCAAAGGAGAGGATAGTGCCCATGGGGGATATTGCCAAAAAGGCCATCAGAGAATATATATCTGATGGCCGGGCGCGCCTGCTCAGAGAGAAAAATATTCCCTGGCTTTTTTTGAATTCCAGGGGTAAACCGATTTCCAGACAAGGTTTCTGGAAAATTATAAAAAGATATGGCATAATAGCCGGCATCAGAAAAAAGATTACACCGCACAGACTGAGACACTCGTTTGCAAGCCACCTTCTGGAAGGCGGGGCTGATTTAAGATCGGTTCAGGTTATGCTTGGGCATTCTGATATTTCGACTACTCAGATATACACCCATATAAGCAGAGAGAGACTCAAGCAGGTCCATGAAAAGTATCATCCCAGGCCGTAACCTTTAGCGATAGATACATGTAAATATCGTCCAGCACTCTTTTGTGAATTCTTCTGATTTTATTGATTATTTGTATTTTTATCGTTACCGGAAATGAAACGGCTACATCCATGATGCTGTCTTTTTTTACACACCATTTAAGGAGATGAAAAATGACAGAACAAACAGATCAGACCGGAGAGATAAACCGGCTTAAAAACAGGTTGTCAAAAAGGAATCAGGAGATAAAGGAATTAAAAAAGATAAACCTGTTTCTGGGGTCGTTGTTTGACGGCATAAGCGAGGAGATAATGGTAATCGACCAGGATTATGTCATAAACGATGCAAACAGGGCGTTTTTAGTTCGCTGCAATCTGAATAAAAAAGATGTGGTGGGCAGAAAATGTTATGAGATTAAGGAAAGATACTGGATGCCGTGCGTTT
>CAZJOB010000513.1:0-2680 GCA_964547435.1 uncultured Desulfatiglans sp.
TCGATAATCTGCATACTGGACCAGTTTTTTTCTTCTGCTGTTTTCATAGTCTGGTCTATGTAATGGGCAAAGGTATTAAGCCTGAGCTGTTTAAATTTTTCTGTAAGGGAATCAATCATTGTTATTCCTCCTTTTTATGTATGCGTCATATTCTGCCAGAAGAGGCTGAGCAAGCCTTATACGGTTTAAATCCTGATTCTTAAGCCTGACCGGTGGATGGAGACGTTGGGGAGTCATTTCCTGGTAAAGTATATTTTCTATATAGTTAGCGCCTGCTGCATGATATTTAATGGCCTTTTGAATGGCCAGTATAAGAGATGGGACACCATACTCATCTTTTAAATCCAGAAGCCTTGCCACGTTTTTTTTGATAGGCTGCCCCGCCTTTACAAGCAAATCCAGATAATCATGAGCATCCTGCCCAAGGGACAGGAAGACGGCTATCTGTTTGTCCTGCCATAGTCTTTTTTTCATCTTTCTGACCTGTTCTGTATGGGCAGGCAGTTCTACCCGCTGTTTTTTCCCCCAGGATCTCTGATGTGAGGTAATGGCCTTTTCTTTATGATAGATGGTAACGTTTGTATTATCGGCCTTAAGGGTAAGTTTTTTACCTATGGCCCAGGGAGGGACAGTGTATGTATTGCAGTCGAAACGTGCAGCAAAATCCTTATAGATATAGACTTGTACAGTCTCCCGGCAGTCCGGCAGAAGTTCCGGCAATGGTCTTAGAGATACATCCTTGAACCTGTCATCAGGGCGCTGTCCGGTGGTCTGATGGACTCTCTTGTTTGCTACAGTCTCAAGCCATTCATTGACCTGTGCCTGTACACTTGCAAGATTGGTAAAAGACCTTAATGGCCAGAAGTTATGGCGGATGTATTTTATAGAAGATTCCACCTTGCCCTTTTCGTTGGGAGATCTGACATTGCAGGCAACAGGGTTGATTCCTAAAGGCCTTAAAAAATCCAGGAAAGCTTCATTAAACCTGATCAGGGACCTGTCCCTCTCAACTACAGCCGTAACCATATTGTCGACCAGAATATTCTTCGGGGTTCCTCCAAAGTATTTAAAGGCGTTTAACAATCCCTGATGAAGAGATTCCTGCCGCTGACTGTGAGTAAACTCCACATACAGCTTGCGGCTGTATGATTCTATCACTGCCAGTGCATAAAGCTTCCTTTTGTATTCTTCATAAACAAGGCTTCCAAAATGTCCCCAGTCAACCTGCACCTGTTCTCCGGGACCAGATTCAAAACGTATATAAGGTTCTCTATTCTTTGTTTTTCCCCGTATATTTCTCAGGTGGTCTCTGAGAATAGTAATCTCACCGTCAAATCCCTTCTGCTGAAGGCGTTGCATGATTACTGTGGCCTTTACAAGAGGGTTGTTGTCAAGGTAACTGTCTATATCATCCCTGAACGGGTCAAGTTTGGAACCTCTGAGGATCTTTGAGCAGAAAGACTTTTCAGGATTTTTAAGATATTTTTTTACAGTTTCTCTGCCTGTCCCAAGCTCCATGGCAATCTGCCTCTGTGTTATGCCAATGTTATTAAGCCTGTGGATTTCAAAAATGGTTCGTCTGTCAAGCATAATAAGCCTCCTTAAGAGTTTCTTTGATTAAACGGCCAATGTCGGATGTTGACTTTGGTCTGGGAGGAAGTTCCAGCACCTGAAAAAGAGTGTTGTCAAAGGCAATAAGATCCTTCATTAAAAGACTATCCCTTGCCCTCAGGTACTCATCAAGATTCATACCAAGAGACTGGCAGATTTTTTCATAGGAATAATAGGACAGACCATCTTTGTCTGCGGCAAGAATCAGGAAAAAATATAAAAGAAGCTCCAACTGATTCAGACTCTCCAAAAAACCATCCGTCAGAAAACGATGGGGAATAAAACTGAATCCGCTATTTATTCGCCGGATCCGCTCAGGATTTATGACCTTTTTTCTCATCATGACTGCCTCCTTTTTTAAGGTTTGCAGCCAGATTATCACCTCATTTTGTATCCACCTAACGAATCCATCTTTGCAATCACGGATAACACTCCGGAATCCTTATAATATTAATTTTTAACGCATCCATCTTTGCAATCACAGGAACCATCCAGAACTGACCAAGCACCTCAAATTTTTCAGGATTTGACGCTTCCATCTTTGCAATCAACAATGAATCCTTCCTCGGAACACCATCTTTTGATCTGGTTCTCCTGTTCCGGTTTGTCTGCATGATCCGATTACGTTCCGCCTTTTTAGGATTGTTCCTTCGATATTCTTTCCAGTAACCAGGATGCTCCTTCATCCATTTCTTTTGACTGCTCCTCTGGTTCGCTCGGTACTCAGGATCTGTCTTAAGCTTATACCTCTGCCAGGCTGCCTTTTTGGCTTTCTGGCATTCTTCCTTGTCGCAGCTTGTCTGGTTCTTGTGACGTGGGCTTCCTTCAAACAGATCACCACAATAAACACACTCGATCTCTGTCATCACCATCTCCAATCTCTTTTGGAATGGCGATACCATAATAAAATTTTTAATGAGTATGGAAATTAAAGGAATTATAAGGACTTGTTACACAAGTACTGAGGAATAATATGAAGAGATTAATATGGATGGACTAAAATGAAACCCTGCTATTGGTACTGATTTATATCCCTGAAATTGGCCTTGAATTAAATTCCTGTTTACAA
>CAZJOB010000514.1:0-2679 GCA_964547435.1 uncultured Desulfatiglans sp.
CCTTACAACCATTTTTCTGTTTTCAGGAAAGACATCATGTTTTTCAGTAAGCATTTCAATGGACAGATTTCTGGTCAGGTAATCCTTTTCTTTATCGGAATAATACTTTGTGATGTAATCCTTTAAAACATACCCGGCAGCCTCCTGAACCTTGCCATTAAGCGCCTCCCTTTGACTAAACTGGTTGATGGAGCTTAAAATCTCATAATGGTTTGATTTGATGATATCTTTCAAAATTGTTTTGGAAAAGACGAGATTGTTGAATCCGCGAATGAGCTTGTAACGATTGCACTCGACCTGCAGGGCATTAAAATCAATAAAATCATAATATTCCTGTAAAAAATTTGTGCTGTAACCATTTGCCGCCTCTGCAACCTGGTTGTTAAAGCCGCTCATTGCTACGCTTACCTTTGAACGCAAGTCTATTGAAACACGTTTAAGTATATTTTCCCTTGCTTCAAGTTCAACAGGATAATCCCTGAAATTGTGCTCATCGTTCTTTTTAAAGGTGAGCACCTTATTATTCCATTGCTTTTTTTGGTTAAACCGCAGGGCAATTTCATAATCCTGATAATCCGGCGTTTCCTTTTCAATATGAGACAGGAAACTGCTCATATAAGAGGCGTTTAAACCGAAGATTGATATGGTCTGAAGCGCTCGTATTTGATAAACAGCGGCCGGTCCTTCGCGCTTAAGAGACAGCTCTTTTCCCTTTAGACGCACTCCGCGGCCAAACAACTGGATGATCTGAGGCCCTTCACCCTTCCCCATATTCATCAAACCCATGCTGGCGACCCGCCAGGAATTCCAGCCTTCTATGAACTTTTTCGATCCGATAAGAATATTTACATCAGAACCCGAGGATGAGATGTCCTGAAATAACGAGGGAGTGAAATGATCATCCTCTATGCTGATGCTGCCGGCCAGATCCTCTTCAAGTTTTTTTGAATACTTGCCGACATCGCCTATGTTGATCACGGCAAAATATCGTTTACCTGTCAGGGTGCTGAGACCTATCTCGCCATCTCCCTTTTTTATCTGCAAGGCGTTCATCTGCCCGACGCCATGAAACACCTTTTCTAGGATATCGGATGCTTCAGGATGATGTTTGCGCAGATATCCGAACCTGTTTTTGAATATGTCCTCACCATTGGCGTTAATCAGGTTTGCCCGGTTGTTGAGTATTTTATCGACATCCTCCTGCAAGGCCGCCGGATTGGATAATACATCGTGAAAAAAACTTACCACTTTGGTCACGTCTGAGATATTTTGTTTATCTTTTTCAGTGAGTTTTGCTGAGCCGTTGCCGATCACCTTGCTGCCGACAAAAACCCACAGGGGTCTTTCTATCTTATATGGACGAAGCTCCTTTTCAAATTTCTCATAAAGAATAAGCTGCTCATAGAAGCCCAGCAGACCTGCGGTTAGCAACAAACGCACCTGGGAATCATTGTAATCTTCGGCTTCTATGTTAAAGACTGTGAAGTCCTTGCCAAATCCATCGGCGTAAAAATGCCGGTAGGAGTAATCAAAGATAATGGACTTGCCATACTCATTCAGCAGATCGCCTGATTTTGCGGTAATGATTTGTCCAAAAGTAGCTGAATATTCAAAGGTAAAAGACCTTTCGCCCCTGGTGATATGCTCTCTCAGAGTCTTCCATGCCTTTTCTTCCGATCTCTGTCCTTTATGACCCTCATCGATAAATACAAGATTTTTTGATTCGGCGAAGTAGTCGACATCCACACTCACGCCTTCGCCTTCTTTTTCTTTAACAAGCTTGGTTATCTCTATTATAAGGACCTCTCCTTCACGTGTCTTGAGACTTTCTTCACTGCCGGAATACATCCTTGCTTCAATGCCGCTTGCCTTAAACTCTTCATAGTGCTGCCTGCTGAGGCCTTCATTGGGTGTAATAAGAATTATATTTTCCCATTCCCTGAAATACCTGGTTATCTGCCAGTAGTTGCAGTGCATTATCAGAGTCTTGCCGCTGCCTGTAGCCATCCAGTAGGCTATTTTTTTCAGGTCCTGCTCTGTATAATCAGCTATCTTTTCAAAGTCGCTGTTTCTGTTTTTAAATTTGTTCAGGCTTTCAAGAAAGGTCTTTGGATTTGAACTGTAACAGTCGAAATAGTATTCGGAAAAAAGGAGTGTTACATACTGAAAATATTTGAATGTTAAGAAAGGTTCAGACCGGTTTGTTCTAAGCCTGTTCTCATATTCTCGTATAGCATCGTCATAACGCAGAAGGGTCATATCATCCACAGACTTCTGCGAGCCCAAAAGCGAGTTGGCAAAATAGCTGCGGCCTATGGAGTCATAACCCGGCTTTTTCCCGCTGAATTCGTCTCTGAGCCTTTCAAAGTCGTCATAGCCGAATTGGCGGAGAATATACTGGAACAGAATAAGGTTTTTATTTAACATGTTGTCTCACGCAGAGCCATAAAGTTTATTTCACGCAAAGACGCAAAGTCGCAAAGGTTTTTTTATTTCACGCAAAGACGCAAAGTCGCAAAGGTTTTTTTATTTCACGCAAAGACGCAAAGTCGCAAAGGTTTTTTTGTTTCACGCAAAGACGCAAAGTCGCAAAGGTTTTTTTGTTTCACGCTAAGACGCAAAGGCGCAAAGTTTTTTTGTTTTTAAAAATAATACTATAAATCTTAGCGCCTTAGCGTC
>CAZJOB010000515.1:0-2669 GCA_964547435.1 uncultured Desulfatiglans sp.
TAAGTACCTGAATAGAACCGCGTTCATCAAAGATTATATCTCCCAGATATGGGGCATCGCTAACCGAGACAACCGGCTGTTGCATATCCTCCTTCTCGCAACGTATAAATTCCGTTACCCTTTCAGCAAGAAGACCCAGTATGCGGGAACAACCGTCTCTGTCTTCGTGAGACACCAGGATGATGCGCGTGCTCATGAGAGGATGAGACGCGACTCCTGAAAGAAGAGAAGTCAGATCCAATACCGGTGTGAGAGTCCCCCTGTAGTTAAATATTCCTGATACTTCAGGAGGCGCATGTGGAATGGCCCTCATGGACACAAGTGAAGACACCTCAACGACCTTTTCAATGTCAAGACCATATCGATCCGCACCGACCTGTAACTGAAGCATCAGCATGATGTCTTCCTGTCAGTCGCTGATCTTGAAAATGGAAACCTCTGCCTGAAGCCCGTGAATTGCCTCATTGAGCTGTTCCGTCGCCAGTTTGAATTCATGAAGTGATGCGTTGGTCTGCTCTGCCGCCATGGAGAGCTGATCCATGGAGTCTCGTATCTGCTGAGCGCCCTGAGACTGGCCGTACATGCTGTCCTTTACTGCAGTAAACTGAGGGCCATGGTGGCGCACCTGATCGATAATCAGGGAAAGCTGACTGCTCTGTGTTGCCACGGTTTCCACACCGCGTCTGACTTCATCGGCAAACTTTTCCATTTCCATTACACCGGTAGAAACAGAGGTCTGCATCTCGGCCACCACCTTTTCAATGTCCTGAGTGGCTATGGCTGTTTGATCGGCAAGACGGCTGATCTCACGGGCCACAACAGAGAATCCGCGTCCGAATTCACCTGCCTTTTCCGCTTCAATGGCCGCGTTCAGGGATAAAAGGTTTGTCTGGTCGGAAATCTTGTTGATTGTGGTTACGACCTTGGATATCCTGTTGGCACGGTCGTTGATAACCGCCAGCTTGGAGGATATGTCGCCTTGATCAGTTCCTTCATGGCAATTTCCATTTCGGAGAGGTCCTCGCGACCCGACTCAGCCATACCGATCGTTTCGTTTAGAGAGGTGTCGACACCATCCATGGTTTTAGCAAGATCGTCCGACGTGGCTGATATCTCCCGGCTGGTGGCTGACACCTCTGCTGTGGCTGCTGTCTGCTGAGCCATGATTGTCTCCAGCTCGCGGGCAGATGCGGCAATCTCTGTCGCAGATGTGGTAACCTGAATGCCTGATCGATGAACCTGACCAATAAGAGAATCAAGGTTGTTCGACATGGTGTGAAAGGCCTGAAGCAGTTCACCTGTCTCATCGCCTGACCGGATTATTCGGACTGCTTCCTCTCCGGCCAGTTGCTCACGGACCTGCTGAAGATCTCCTGTGGCAATCTTCCGGGCCAGTTCGGTTGTGAGCTCAAGGGGATGAGTCAGACGCCGTGCCAGGAAAACGGCAAGCCCCATGGAAAGAAGGGTGATCAGTCCTCCCCATAGAATCAGTTTCAGAAACAGGGATTTAATCATCCCGCTGACATGAGTGACTGCACCGGAAAAATCGTCCTCATAGGTCCCTGCTACGATAACCCAATCAAAAGGTTCAAAATATATCACCGAAGAGATCTTTTTACGAGGCCTGGGATCTCCCGGGTTTTGCCAGATGTATTCATGATAAAACGACTCGCCTTTCGGCTGTTTTATTGCAGTATTCACAATGGTCTGAACGGTCAGGTTGCCGTTAAAGTCTTTCTGGCCCCAGATGTCTTCGCCATCACGCGCCCCGTCTTTGGAGATAATGTAACGGCCCCTGCTTTCGCCCCTTGTGCCGATGACGCCTACATAGCCTTCTTTACCCACTTTTATCCCCAGAATCGCCTTTCTCAGGGAAGTTACAGCCTCAAGCTTTTCCCCCACATAAAGCATGCCGATAATATTTTCTGACTTATCTTTGACAGGTTCATAGGCGGTCAGATACCATGTGTTGACCACATAGGCGAGTCCCCGGTAGGACCGGCCCTTTAGAATTGCCTCAGTGATAGGGTTTGCGGTTCCGTCCTGAAGGGTGATCGGAATATAGGTTCCGATGGCCCGGCGGTTTTCCAGATCGAGCACATTTGTTGCCACCCTCAACATGTCGCCGCCATCGTTCATGCGTTGAAATATCGTACATGTTATGTCCAGAAGATTTTTCACTTCGTCGACAACGGGTGTAGGGACGGCCATATCGCTGTTCTGGCCGAGCCAGGTTCCGCCCGCCGTCAATCTGGGAAGCTCCACTTTATGAACCTGTTTTGTGACCTGATTGACTGCATCCCATGAGACCTTCTCTTTTGCCGCTTCAATGCCGTGATACTGCTCCAGAATATCCCTTGCGACATTCAGGCCGCTATCTATTTTATCCTGAATAAGGTCATTTGAGGTTTCACACAGTCCATAGACGTCCTGAGCGATCTGGTCCATGTTCATCATGGCGACGTCTCTCAGTTCCTTGGATGCCACCTTAAGGATTGAGGACTGGAATGATTGGATCAGCAGGATCATTACAATAACAGGTAAAACAGCAGCTAGTATGGCGAGTCCTATAATCTTCTGCTTTAGTTTAAGTCTTCGTGTAATCATGGCGTTATATCCTAATTTATGAGAAAAGAAGATTTATAAGTTAAATAATGTGAATTTCGGGA
>CAZJOB010000516.1:0-2666 GCA_964547435.1 uncultured Desulfatiglans sp.
CCGTCTGCTGCTTCAAATCTTCCTGTTCGTCTCTTTTCAGCGCCGGTAAAGGCCCCTTTCTCGTATCCGAACAGTTCGGATTCTATAAGGGTCGGATTCAGGGCCGCGCAGTTAATCGCGACAAATGGACCCTGCCATCTTCGGGAAAGGAAATGGAGCCTGGAGGCCGCGAGTTCTTTTCCTGTTCCCCTTTCTCCAAACAGAAGCACCGAACGGTCGATAGGGGCCACCTGTGCCAGTCTTTCCTGAAACTCGAGGAATTTTTCCGATTGCCCCAGTGCCTCATTGGTTTTAAGCCTGCCTTCAGATGCCATTCCCTGTCTTTTTGCTACCATATGACCCCCTTGGAATAGGATTTTGGCTAAATCTGCCTATAATTAGCCTTTAGACCGATTAGTCGGCGGAAAATACCATAATCACTATTTTGTGTCAAGAAGATAACATTTTGATATCCCTATATTTTGTGTTTTTATAGCCTCTGGCATAAATCATGCTCATAGCTATAGTCAAACCTAAAGAATAAAGATAAAGGAGGTATAATCATGGGTATATTCACAAGATTCAAGGACATCATCAACTCGAATATCAATGTTATGCTGGATAAGGCTGAGGATCCTGAAAAACTCATTAAACTAATGATCAGAGAAATGGAAGACACCCTTATAGAGCTTAAGGCATCCTGCGCCGGAGTTATGGCGGGCGCAAAGAAGATAGAACGTCAGATAGGCGAGGCGCAGGGAAGAGTGGATTACTGGGCGGATAAGGCCCCCCTGGCAGTAAGCAAGGGAAGAGATGATCTTGCGCGTGAAGCGCTTGTTCAGAAGAGAAATTATATGGAGAGGGCAAAGGCCCTTGAAACAGAACTGAAGGAACATGAGGCCCTGGTGGCAGAATACCAGGAGGATATCAGGCAACTGGAGGACAAGCTTGCCTCTGCCAGAGAAAAACAGAGGGTTCTTGTACAGCGTCATATCTACGCGAACAGGAAGAAGAGGGCGCAGGAAGACATTCGGCGAATGGAAAGTTCAGATGCCATATACCGTTTTGATGATCTGGAAAACAGGATCGAGCGAATGGAGGCGGAGGCCGATCTGGTAAACTACGGTAAAGGAAGCTCTCTTGAAGCGGAGTTTGAGTCCCTGGGAGTGGACGAAGAGATCGAAAAAGAGCTGAATGCGCTTAAGTCAGCGAAAACTCAGTAAAATAAGAGGAGATCAGGATAATGTTCGGACCATTTGCGTTTTTGGGACCTGTTTTTACCTTTGTTATCATTATCGTGGCACTGGGCATATTCGGAGGCATTGTCAAGGAAAGGATCAAGGCGAAAGAAAATAATAATGTACCGGATGAATTTCTGGAAGAGTTCGATCGCAGACTTGAAAGGCTTGAAACCCGCATTGCCAATATAGAAACCATAGTGCTTGAAAAAGAGAAGTATAAAAAATTCTCCGATCTGTAGACGCTATAATATCGGATATAAGGAGAAGAAAGGAAAGGATCATGAGATCAGGAAGATATTCATATAAAAGAGAAGATGTGGCAGGTAACAGGAACAGGTCCTTTTTCAGAAGGGGTCTTTATCGTTCAAGGGAAGGTCTGATATTCGGAGTGTGCAGGGGAATCTCCGATTACCTTGGCTTTTCTCTGTTCTGGACCAGGGTTATTGTTGTCGCCCTTTTTCTGATTACCGGTTTCTGGCCGACGGGAATAATCTATATAGTTGCAGCCCTGTTAATGAAACCCGCACCAGTGACTTGTTCCGGATACAGGAAAGAACGGGCCTCCTATGACAGTTATGGGTATTCAGGAGATATGAAGAATGATTATGCCGGAAAAGACTATTCTGATCTTGAAAAACGTATCAGGCGCATGGAGCGCTCTGCCGCCATGACTGAATTTGACTGGGAGCGCAGGCTGTATTCATAGTCTCAGACGGTATCAATGATTCACGTGTATGAGTCCCTGAGTATTGAATCCCAGGGACTCAGCCTTACTGATCAGCCTGTTTTTGATGGATTCTTCCAGATAGGGCGTCCTTGCCAGTATCCATAGATAGCTTTTGTCAGGCCCGCAGACCAGAGAGTATGAATAATCCTTTTTATTGAGATCAATTATGTTGTATGCCCCGTAGAAAGGACCGAAAAAGGAAACCTTTAATCTTCCAATGTCAGGCCTGTCCACAAGATATGCCTTACCAACTGCCTCTTTCCATTCATTTTTTCCTGTGTCAAAGCCGCGGTTGACTACCTTTATTCCGCCATCGTCCCTGAGGGTGTACTCTGCGCTTACCCTTTCAAGGCCCCTTTCAAATGAATGATCAAACCTTGCTATCTCGTACCAGGTGCCCAGATAGCGGTTTACATCAAAACCGGTAATCGGAGATACATTGTCGGGAATCCCGACACAGCCGGCAATAAAGAATATCAAAAAAATTAATAATTTTTTCGGCATCTTATTATCCCTTCCCTGGAAAGTTATCAGGCTATCAATAATAGTGAATAGCCTCTTAATATGCCATACATCAGGCTCATAATTATTAACCATTGATCAGTTAAATGCAAACAGTTATTATTAACAATGATGACCCCGTAAAAAGTCAGATTTTTGCTTTTTCCGTCATTCCCGCCCCGAATCAAGTCCGTGAATAAACTCCGGCGGGAATCCAG
>CAZJOB010000517.1:0-267 GCA_964547435.1 uncultured Desulfatiglans sp.
CGCGAGCCCACCTGCCAGTACCCCTCCTTGCCCCGGAAGGTGGGGATCCCGCTCTCAGCAGAAATGCCGGCGCCTGTAAGGGCAACGCAGTTCGTTTTTTTTAGAATCAGATCAGCTATCTCATCGTAAATATTCATAAATTTACCTCAGAAATCGATTATGCGGAGAAATTGCAAGATATCAAATATATGATTAAAAATAACTTGCTTTTTTAAGGAAGAAGGAATAAATCTTAATTTTAATCAGCTTGAAGAAACAAAAAAAGAA
>CAZJOB010000517.1:277-2661 GCA_964547435.1 uncultured Desulfatiglans sp.
TTACTCAACATTAACTTGATTTTTTGTATAAAAGAGATATATAATTCAAGCCTTTACAGGTTTTGACATTAATATAAACATAATAAGATTAATCTAATATTTTCAGGCATCTGAATGAGTTAAGAGCTAAAGAATGAAAACAGCAACATCTATTTTTTTTTAATGTTCAAGAGAATTTCCATCCGGAAGATCGTTAGTAAAGTAAAATGCCGGAAAGAATATTCAGCATTGAACAGGAAGAGCAACCGGTTTTCATTCAAGCTTCACCAACCCGTTTTTGATGCCTTGTTTTCTTTATGGCTATTATATGGGATTAAAAATTAAATTAAAAGACCAAAAACCTGAAATTATTGATGAAGAGATAATCTCCGGCTTCGAGGCGCTCAAACGTCTGGGCGTTAAGGGTATGGAAAGGGTTGTCGCGCTTAAGATTAATGGCGTGCATGCTGATCTGTCCGCATCCATTGACAGTGATTCCGAACTGGAACCCATCTTCATGGAAAGCGATGAAGGTCTGGATATTCTTCGGCACAGCACATCACATGTAATGGCAATGGCGGTAAAGCAGCTTTTTCCCGGGGTCAAGGTCACCATAGGTCCTTCAATTGAAAACGGGTTCTATTATGATTTTGACTATGAAAGACCCTTTAAAGAGGAAGACCTTTCCGCGATAGAAGAAAAGATGAACGAGATCATTGAAAAAGACATGCCTTTTTCACGGGAGGAGATGGCAAGCAGCGAAGCCATTGAGATCTTCAGAAAACAAAAGGAAGACTATAAGGTCGAACTGATAGAGGATCTGGGCGCGGACCGGGTCTCTCTCTACACCCAGGGCGATTTTCGGGATCTTTGCAGGGGGCCTCATATACCTTCAACCGGAAAGATAAAGGCCTTCAAGCTTGTCAAGGTTGCCGGGGCCTACTGGAGGGGCGATGAAAAAAGGAAAATGCTGAGCCGTATTTACGGCATAGCCTTTGCAGATAAAAAGAGTCTTCGGGCGCATCTTCAAAAACTCGAAGAGGCCAAAAAAAGGGATCATGTAAAACTGGGAAGACAGCTTGATCTCTTTAATACCTACGAAGAGATCGGCGCCGGCATGATTGTCTGGCACCCCAAAGGATATATGCTGAGGTATCTCCTGGAAGAGTTCGAGATTCAGGAACATCTGAAACGCGGATATGAGATGGTCAAAGGACCGCAGATACTCAAGACAGAACTATGGGAGAGGTCCGGGCATTTTGATAATTACCGTGAAAACATGTATTTCACTGAAATTGACAATCAGTCATATGGCATCAAGCCTATGAACTGTCTATCTCATATGCTTATTTACAGATCTAAGATACGCAGCTACAGGGAACTTCCCAAAAGGTACTTTGAGCTTGGCCTTGTTCACCGGCATGAGAAATCAGGCGTGCTTCACGGTCTTTCCAGGGTAAGAGAGTTCACCCAGGATGACGCCCATATCCTCTGCACAAGGGAACAGCTTAATCAGGAGATTAAGGGGGTTCTCGATTTTATCAGGGATGTTATGTCTATATTTGGTTTTGAATATGATCTGGAAATAAGCACAAGACCTGAAAAATCCATAGGTTCTGATGAGGAATGGGAACTGGCTACCGGTTCTCTGATAAAGGCTATGGAAGATAATTCTCTTGAATACCAGGTAAATGAAGGCGACGGCGCCTTTTACGGGCCGAAAATTGATGTAAAACTCAGGGACGCCCTGGACAGAAAATGGCAATGCGCCACAGTGCAGTGTGATTTCACACTGCCTGAAAGATTTGATCTGAATTATATCGACAATGATGGCCTCAGACACAGGCCGGTTATGATTCACCGGGTTATTCTCGGTTCAATTGAAAGATTTATAGGTGTATTGATTGAACATTACGGGGGCGCTTTTCCTGCCTGGCTTGCCCCTGTTCAGGCTGTGATCCTTACTGTAACCGATAGAAACATTCCTCATGGCGAAGTTCTGGCAACAGCGCTTAAAAACGCGAACATGAGGATTGAAACTGATTTTAGAAATGAAAAACTGGGCCTTAAGGTAAGGGAAGCTCAGATGCAGAAGGTTCCCTATATGCTGGTTATTGGAGACAAGGAGTCTGAAAATGAGGGAGTTACTCCCCGGTTGAGAAGCGGAGAAAACCTACCTTTTATGACCAATAACCAATTTATCAACCACATTCAGGAAGAAATAAGACAAAGGAGGTAGCAATTATAGCAAACAAGCCTGACGAAACACGTGTAAATGAGATGATACATTCCAGTAATGTAAGGTTGATCTCCGAAGACGGCACACAACTGGGTATTATGTCTATACAGGACGCCCTCAACACAGCGGATCAGGCAGGCCTTGATCTGGTAGAGGTAGCGCCAAA
>CAZJOB010000518.1:0-2639 GCA_964547435.1 uncultured Desulfatiglans sp.
AAGACTTCGTTTCTCATAGGTTGCCGCGAAGCAGTATAATTCAGCTTTTTACGAGGCCATAAATGTTTAGTCTCACGAAATTTTTTTATTTTCATATTGCTTGACGAAATGTAAATCACACTCTAAAATGTACATGTGTTAGTCAGACCATGTACATGTTTACTGGAGGTCGATATGAAAACTGTAAGCCCGACAGAACTGAGAAGCAATATCTTCAAGTTGCTGGATGAAGTACTTAATAGCGGCATCCCTCTGGAGATTAATAAAGGAGGAAGACTTTTAAAAATAGTCCCGGTGGAAAAAAATGACAAGCTGGCTAAATTAGTATCAAGGCCGGATGTCATAGTTGGCAATCCCGATGATCTTGCAGACATCAGCTGGGAAAAGGAGGTCAACCTTGATATACCTTGATACTCATATTGTTGTATGGCTGTTTGCCGGGCAAAGTGAAAAAATCAGTTCTCAGGCAAGGGATCTTTTAAACAGCGATACGATATATGCATCGCCAATTGTGCGACTGGAACTCCAATACCTGTTTGAAATCAACCGAATAACCGCATCCCCCAACGAAATTATTTCAGATCTATCCAATACGATCGGCCTTCATATCTGTGATAAAAACTTTAATAGTATTATCAACAGGTCAATTAAGCTTGAATGGACAAGAGATCCTTTTGACAGGATTATTGTGGCAAACGCAGCTATAGATGATGATTATCTGGTCACAAAAGACCAGACTATCCTGAAAAACTATAGTAAGGCATTGTAGGGAATTCTAATCAACTGCATACAGGGCATGTTTCTCTGCATTTAATGATTTTTTTATTATTTCGCCTGCCGGTTCTTAAACCAGCCTATGTCCGTGTAATATTTTACGGCTATATCCCTGAGGGATTGACTGGGGTTTTCCTGAACAGAAGCATAAAAATCCCTGGCCCATTGACTTCCTTCGCTTTGATCAGTGGAAGATTTATGTGTGATTAAATAATCATAGGCCTGCTGAATCTCCTTGAAGTGTTCTTCTGCATTCGCGTCATCAGGATTTTTGTCCGGATGCCATTTTTTAACAAGCCTGCGGTATGCCTTTTTAATTTCTTTTTCTGTAGCCGGGTCCTTCAGTTCAAGGACCCGGTGTGAAAAAGATCTGGTTAATATTTTCGGCATTTCTATTTCCCGAAAAGGTCCCCGATAGTGCCTCCCATGAGGTAAAAATATGTCACGGCCCAGTTACAGAGTATTGTAACAACACCAAAAAGTATATTCCCTACACTCATGAGCGCCCAGCCTGAGAGGATATTGCCTATTACACATCCGCCTGCAAATGCTGCGCCTGCACCCAGCAATATTCCTCCTATAAAGGAGATAACTGTCTGGGATGGGGGCCTGGGGGTGAAGGTCATGGTACCGGAAAGCCTTGCTGATACCCACGAACCTATCATGAGGCTGACAACAAGAAACAATAGCCAAAGGTTGATCCTTTTAGGCGCAGGAGCAGGAGGCGTAAGCGGTTTTTCACCGGCTGAAACAGGGCTTGCAGCAGTGATCTGGGTTAAAGATGGACTCTTCGTTTCCGTTTTTTTATAGACATACGTCGGGTTGTTTTCAGTAAAAAGCTGCTGCATATGAAGAACGCCATGGGTTACCCCCAGCGGATAGTTCCTCCCGACAGAAGCTGATGACAGATAGGCAAATATTGCAAGGATGCCGATTGCAAGCCCGGCCTTCCATGGTTTCCATGGACGTCTGATCGTCCTTGATATTATCCCCTGATCATCCTGCTTTATAATATTTTGTTTTTTCTTTTTTTTATGGCTTATTACAATACCGATTATTGTCAATACAGCAAAGATAACTACCAGCAGCCAGTAGGGCATGCCGGTAATGGATGACAAGGTAACAGGCCCGCCATCATGTGCCTTTATTACAAAGCCCTTCATGTATTTATTGAAACCGCTCAGGTATCCGAACTCAACAAGTGATATGCCAAGGGGGATGCCGATAAGACCCGCCATAGAATTTATGTTTCCCGCAGCCGCTTTGAAAAGACATCCGCTTACACATCCGCCCGCGAGCACTATGCCTGTCCCGAAAAATGCTCCGCCAACAATATAGTTTAGATATATTAAGGGTTTGGGTGAAAGCTTGATTATCCCCATGAGATCAAATACCGCAAAAAGCGCCATGCTTATAACTATGGCTATCCACAGTCCAAAGGCCTTGGAGCGGTCTCTCATGAGTATTACTTCACTTATTGCACTTGACCCGCATAACTCACCCTTTTTAAGGAAAAACCCGAAAAGAAAACCCACGGGTATTGCGGTTATTACCCACAGTCTGGTGTAGATGGCAATCAATATTATGCCTATCATAATAACAGCACTGATAATGGAATAGCCCTTCCAGTTTATATTTTGTACTGCTTCCGACATTTTGATCCCTCCTTGTTATTTATTCAGTGTAAAAATGAACTGTCTTTTAAGATTTACTTACAACTATATCTATTTCCCGAGTTTTAATATTTTTAAGGCCCCCTGAATGACCAGGATAAAGACTATGCCCCCGACAAACAGGTCCGGCAGATTCGAATCCAGCCAACCGACTAAAAGTCCGGCAATAATTACTCCAAGATTGATAATCAC
>CAZJOB010000519.1:0-2638 GCA_964547435.1 uncultured Desulfatiglans sp.
TTTTCTGCCTTTCATTCAGTCTAAAATTCTTGCCTGGCTTTAACGTGTGTTTCGTGTCTTTCGTGGTTTATGCTTTTCTGTAGATAATTTCGCCGACCCTTTCAATATGGTCTATAAGGTCCTGATTCCGGATTGTTTCATAATGAACAATGTCTATGAAATAGGGAAGGGGAAGCTCTTCATTTAACATGGCGCTCAGCCTCTTCGGGGTCTTATCTGAGATTTCTTTGCCTTTTATGGCAAGGTCAACATCCGAGGCCTTTTTGTGCGTTTTTTTTGCGCGGGAGCCGAACAGTATTACTTCTTCGATTTCCGGCAATTCTCTTGACGCCTTTATGATATTTTCAATATCCCTTTTCCGAAGACCATGGTTCATTTTCCAGCGAATATCCTTTCTGTTTTCCATTTATATTTTCTCCGAAAAGGGATCTGAAGGGATTTTCTCAGTGAACGAATGATATGTCAAGTTGGAATATAAGGGTTTTTAATCAGCCGCCTTTGTTCCGGAAACCGGAACTACTCCGGGCCGGGTGAAGGATTGCAGCGCTGATTCATTTAAATCTCACCTGAACCCTCTTTTAAAAAGAGGGGAACATTGAGTGTTGCCGAAACCTCAAAATTGTATCGCCCTTATGTGCATAATGCGGGAAAGTTAATTCCCGGTCTTCGATGCCCTGTGAAAAATCTGTTTTAGAATCTCTCTGAAGACCAGAGGCGCCAACCCTGCTGTCAGCACTATCAGCCATCCCTGAGCGTCGGGCATTTTCAGCCTGAAGGCGGTTTGCAGTGCGGGGATGTATATCACAAGAAACTGCAGAAGCATTGCTATTGCTATGGCGCCTGTCAGATATCTGTTTGAAAATATTCCCACGGCAAAAATGGATTTTCTGTCATGCCTGAATGACAAAGAATAAAAAAGCTGGCATGAAATTATTGCCATAAATGCCATAGTGCGGGCATATTCCAGGACATGGGCCGGAACAGAAGAATCAAAGGGGCTGTAACCGTTTACAGCATACCCATACCAGAAGGCAAGGATGGTTATTATTCCGATTAAAAATCCTCCGGAGATGATATTAAATCCCGCACCCCCGGTAAAGAAACTCTCATCAGGTTTTCGGGGCTTTTCCTTCATCACGTCCGGGTCACCCGGGTCCATGCCAAGTGCCACGGCGGGCAGTGAATCGGTAAGAAGGTTAATCCACAGGATCTGGGTCGCGAGAAGAGGCGCCTGCCACCCCGCAAGGATAGCGCCTAACATGGCGGCCACTTCCCCCAGGTTGCTTGCAAGCAGGAAAACGATTGATTTTTTGATATTGTTGTAGATATTGCGGCCCTGTTCAATGGCCGAAACGATAGTGGCAAAATTGTCATCCGCAAGTATCATGTCAGCGGCGTTTTTGGCGACATCAGTTCCCGTGACACCCATTGCCACGCCGATATCTGCCGCCTGCAGAGAAGGTGCGTCGTTAACCCCGTCGCCTGTCATGGACACGATCTTTCCCCTGGACTGAAGCGCCTTTACAATTTTCACCTTGTGTTCGGGCGATACCCTTGCAAATACCAGGTAGTTCAGTATCCTTTCCGAAAGCATCTCATCCTTCAATTCATCGATTTCAATGCCTGTGATGACCTGATCAATGCTATTAGCGATTCCAAGGGATTCGGCAATGGCGAACGCGGTATTTTTATGATCACCTGTTATCATTACAGTGCTGACGCCCGCAGCCTTTGCCTGCTGAATAGACGCCTTTACCTCTTCACGCGGAGGATCTATCATTCCCACAATGCCGATAAAAACAAGGTTATTTTCCATCTCCTCCCGGGATATCGCTGAATCCGTCTCTCTGTAAGCTGCACCGAGGGTGCGCAGGGCCTGACCGGTCATGCGGTCCATAACCTCTCTGAACCGGGCTCTGTGATTATCTGTCATCGGCACGGCCTTTTCGCCGTCAAGCACATGGGTTGCTATCTTCAGGATATTGTCGGCTGCCCCCTTTGTATTGACCGTGAATCTGTCATTGTTTTTCGTAAGCGTGGACATGAGTTTGCGGTCAGAATCAAAAGGAAACTCGGATACGCGCTTATTGAGGGATATAATGCCTTTCCGGTCAATCCCAAGGTCGTCGCTGAACTGAAGAAGGGCTATCTCCGTGGGATCGCCCGTCCCCTGGCCGTTATCCAGCGTCGCGTCGCTGCAAAGGATCATTGTTTCGGCAAGCCTTGCCGCGTCGGCATTTTTTTTATTCGGGCCTCCACGCGTTATTTGGCATTCGCTGCCAAGGGTAAAATATTCCACCACGGTCATCCTGTTTGTTGTAAGCGTGCCGGTCTTGTCAGAACATATTATATTGACAGAACCGAGGGCTTCCACAGCGGGCAGCCGCCTTATAATGGCGTTTCTTTTTGACATGCCCGTTACACCGATGGAAAGAACAACCGCTACAATGGCTGCCAGCCCTTCGGGAATCGCGGCCACTGCAAGAGACACGGATACAAGAAACATCTCTGTAATATCGCGTCCCTGAAGCAGCGAAATGATAAAAATAAAGAGGCAGATGCCGACAGCAGCCTTGCCGAGGGTTTTTCCAAGACCGGCAAGACGTATTTCCAGGGGCGTCTTTATCTCTTCCTGGCC
>CAZJOB010000520.1:0-2625 GCA_964547435.1 uncultured Desulfatiglans sp.
AGGAAAATAAAGGCCAGGCCTGTTCCAGCGAACCACAGGGCGTTTATATCAAAGGTTCGGTAGAACAAGGGAGTCAACGCTGTGTGAGCAGCACCCAGGAATATAAGTATACCAGTAAAGACATAATCTGTTATTTTTATCATTGATTTTTCCTTTCATCCAATCTTATGCTCTGTTTGTCTGTTTTTGCCTTTATGATGTCCCTTTTCTTAAACCCTCTTAAAGTATTTTATACAGGTTTAACCCTAAACCTTGAACCCTGAACCTTAAACCGGTTTTTACTCCAATATCTCCCCGATCCTCGAAATCCTTATTGAAGCCAGCCTTCCAAAAATATTCCATGAGGGGATTTTCATGTCCCAGGAGAAGTAGACAAAAGCTGGCACTCCGCGTATCTGATGACGCTTAACCATCCCCCAGTACCGGCTGTCATTGGAGTTATCCCGGTTATCTCCCATTACAAAATACTCCCCTTCGGGCACTGTAACAGGGCCGAAATTTTCATGCTTTTTTACCTGGTCCAGTATCCGGTAACTTTCATCCCCCACAGTCTCCTGATAAACATCAGCCTCTTTTCCATCCCCGAGACTGTACTTTTGAACAAACATCAACTCCAGCTTTTTATTATTCACATATAGATCATCATCAATTATTCCGACAGTATCTCCGGGAATGCCGATTATTCGTTTTACATGGTCTATGCGTTCATCCCCTGGCCATTTAAATATAATGATATCGCCTCTAGAGGGATTCCTTGAGTGGTAATAACCTAGATCGCAGACAAGATGGTCTCCCGGAAGCAGGGTCGGAGACATGCTTCCTGTCGGAATCTTGTATGCAGCCTTGAAAAGCGCGTTTTTTACAATACAGTTTCTACTGAATAATCTACCATAAGGATGACGGCTATTATCAGAATATAGATATACCATCTGTTAAAACCCTTAAGAGTATAGTCGCCTGATATTCGCCTTGCTGTTCGAACAGCTTCAAAAATAACAGATATCCACAGGATCAGAGAGGTTAATATCATGAGACCCATTATTACTACATTTAAAGATGAGACCGGTGGTTTTAACAAGTATAGTAAAAGGCTTATATGAAGTCCGCCCCATATTGACAATATTACATAATAAAACAAGCCCTTTGTCTCCTGACCGTTATAAACCTGCCCCAGCCCTTTTTTCAGGATTGCCCTGATTTTGTGTATGCGTGATTTGACAGTGCCGGTCGGTATCTCCATAATCCGGGCGATTTCATGATTTTTCATCTCTTCATAGAAGTAAAGAAAGGCTATCTGTCGGTTTTCATCATCGAAACCAGCCAGGAGATCCTTAATTCTTTGTCGCACTTCTCTGTCAAATGATCTCTTTTCCGGTGTAACAATATCTGTTGCCACATAATCGTCTTCTGGTTCGCCGTCGCAATCCACCAAAGTGATCCTGTTTATTTTTAAATAATTTATACAATGGTTCCGGGCGATTGAATAAATCCACGTATTAAAGGAGTAGGCGGGACTGTATTTTTCGAGGTTCCGGTACACCTTTAACATTACCTCCTGAAACAGGTCTTCAGCGTTATTCCTGACCATATTCTGAATAAAAAAAATGAGTTGTCTCTGATATTGATTCCAGAGAAGCGTGAAAAGCTCCCTCCTGGAACTGTCACTGCTTCTGCACCGGAAATATATCTGCCAGCCCTGAATCAGTCTTTTCAAAAAATAATCTCCATAAAATAATATCAATCGGGAAACAATCCGGTTTTACCCATATATACAGATGTCGGTGTAAATGGTTCAAATAAAAACCCCATTTCATGATTTTTTTCGCTTTTTAATGTTGTGAATGCTGGAATCCTAAAAAACAATTTTGCCAAATTGCATACTTTATGATAGACACAGAAAACATTTAAAATTAAGAGGAAGGTAATTGTTGAATTCGTAAGATATACTGCATTGAAATTTCATCAGCCTGATGTTGAGATGTATCCATCTGGTTGTAATTAATAGACATTTTGTCAACTTTAAAAGTCTTGACACTCAGAATCCTCGAACCCTTTCTTAAATGAACATAAAATAGTTATATAAAAACTTAAATCGAAACGATAACTATATATAATGACTGAATATTAAAGGTCATAGATTGTTGAACATAAAAATATGGAAAATAAAAAAGATAACAATTCAGAAAAAATGCAAAGAAAATCAAAGGATTGGACCAGGGGAAATATTTTCAGGAATCTCATACTGCTCTCCTGGCCCATAATTATAAGTTCCGTGGTGACCATGATAGGCCCCACTATTGATATGATATGGGTAGGAAAGCTGGGACCTGATGCTATCGCTGCCGTCGGCATATCCGGTATGGTGGTAATGTTTGTTATGACCGCGATGATGGGTGTCGCAATCGGTGCCAGGGCACTGATCGCCCGGTTTACCGGCATGAAAAATACCATTGATGCGGTTAGAGTGGCAAGACAGTCGTTTATGATCGGCGCGGCCTTTGCCATAGTAATTCTGGTTATAGGAGTAAGCTTTTCGGACATTATACTCCGCCTTCTCGGAGTGGAGGATGAAGTGCTCAGACTGGGCAGCGCGTACCTGAAGGTGCAGTTCGGAGGGGCCATACT
>CAZJOB010000521.1:0-1103 GCA_964547435.1 uncultured Desulfatiglans sp.
AAGAGGTGGCATATAAAATGCCACCCTACATTTAAAAAGGAGCACCAAATAATGTTCTCAAGTAGGCCTTTTTGCCTTAGCTTGACGCCTATGCGCGCAGGAGGGAATCCAGCCTTTTCATGCACTCATAGGCTCCCGCCCCCGTATCAGGTACGGGGCAGGCTCCATGCGCGGGAGTGACGGCTTTAGCAACTTACGAGTTCATCAATATTACATCTGCGATAATCTCAGTTATATCTTTAACCTCAATTTTATCTTCAACATTCAGTGTCAGCCTGCTGTCCTCAAAGTTGCTTATGCAGTAAGGACAAGCAGTGGCCAGTATCTCAGCACCCGCATCCATTGCCTGTTTAAGCCGGAGATCGGAAAACCTTTCTCCTCCGGGGGTCTCCATCCAGATTCTTCCTCCTCCTCCGCCGCAGCAGAGGCTGTCTTCCCTTGAGTCTGGCATTTCTACGAGATCCAGTCCCTGAATCTTACTGAGCACCTCGCGAGGTTCATCATAAATGCCATTATGCCTGCCAAGATAACAGGGATCATGCCACGCGACCTTTTTCGCGTATTCCCCGTTGATCCTGAGTCTTTCGTCTCTTATGAGCTCAAAGAGATATTGAGTAATATGGACTGCCTCGAAATGGACCATAAATTCCGGATACTCGTTTTTAAATGTGTGATAGCAGTGTGGCGAAGAGACAAGGATCTTTTTAACACCCATTTCAATGAATGTCCGAATGTTTTCTCTTGCGAGGCGTTTGAACAGATCCTCATCCCCGGTCTTGCGGATGCTTTCGCCGCAGCAGTTTTCTCTGTTTCCAAGAATGCCGAAATTCACTCCGGCCTTTTTCAGAATTGCCGCTGTTGCCCTTGCCGCCTTTTTCAGCCTGGGATCATAGCTCAGGTAACAGCCTGAAAAATACAGGATCTCCATGCCTTCATCAAATGCCTTTAGAGACAGATCATTGGCCCAGTCGGCCCTGTTTTCTCTTTTCTCATTAAGGGGATTGCCCTGCGCTATAAGGCTTGCTTTTACACCGCGAACCGGTTTAACGACTGAAGGAAATACATCAAATTCTGTGGCGATTCTTCGCGAAGAAACACTAACA
>CAZJOB010000521.1:1113-2625 GCA_964547435.1 uncultured Desulfatiglans sp.
ACCTCTATCTGTTTTACTCCCCTGGGACAATATTGCTGGCACCTGCCGCAGGTGGTGCATCGCCATATCTCTTCATTCTCTATCTCTGTCAATCCAAAGGCTGCCTGGCGCACCAGTTTGCGTATGCTGAAGTCTATAACCCTGTTCCAGGGACAAACCGCGTCACACAGGCCGCACTGGTAACAGAATCTAAAAGATTCTCCGCCCGTGTTCAGTATGAGTTCCTGTACCTCTTCCAGGGGTGTTACTGTTTCCAATTATTATATCTCCCGGTCAGCCGGTTGAAGGTGTCCATGATCCTTTTTTTACCGTGTTTTTTTATGAGCAAACCTATTGCCTGATCCATTTCACCGGGTTCATTTGCCTCCACCTCGTCTGCAATCTTCTCTTCTCTTTCCTCATAGATCAACGCGTCGAATTTACAGGCCTGTACGCACATGGGCGTATCCAGGGGAGGATCGTTCTCACACATATCACATTTAAGGGGCAGCCCTGAATCCGGTTCCTTAAACAGATCCCTGGAAGGGCAGGATGCCGGGCAGAAACTGCATTCGCTGTATTCCTTTCCATTGATCTGGTAGATATTCCTTCCTATGCATTCGGCCTGTGTGTAACCGCCGGCGCGTATTGGCACGTATTCGTCGGTAATCTCGTCCAATACCACTCTTATTCGCGACCTGGCGGGATTTATACTGCTGTACCTGGGCACGGCATGAAAGGCAGAGCAGGCCACCTCGCATGACCGGCAGCCTGTGCATTTATCCAGGTCAACCTTTATATCCCTGATGATCTTTGTTTTGTTTTTCAGGTTCACGGTCATTGATCCATATCCTGTTTTTCGAGGTTTTTCTTTTTGAGAGCCCCTTCATTCGTCGTCAGTATTCCCCGCTCAATCAGGTCATCGGCAACAAAGTCCAGATCGAGGTTGTCAAGGGTCTTCTTTGTGGGAATCCCCTTCGTGTTCCATCCCTTGAATTCATAATAATCATCAAGGAGCTTCTGTTCAAACGCCTCATCCCTTACGGCCCAGTGGTCTTCAGGCGGCCTCTCGTCCTTTCTTCTAAGGCCCCTTCTCACATTTATTGTCCTAACCAGTGTCCTGATTCTCTGAAAGTTTTTCCAGAGTTTGCCCTTGTCCATCTCCATTCCGGTTGCGAGTTCGATCAGTTCCGGCAGATTATTTATATGATAGGCAACCCCTCCTCCTCCGAACTGTCCCCTGAAGGATGACACGAAACCACACAGCCCGAGGGAGTCATCTATATAGTGCATGGCCTCATTCCAGTCCGTAATTGCGCAGGAGGCCTCATTGGAGATCTCGTTTCTCTTTTCCCATTCCCTGAATATCTTTTTAAAATATTCATTGGGGACGGCCTCCCATTTTTTGATGAACGCCTCCCTTTCCGCCTTCGGCAGGGGATCCTGAGGAAATGACCCTTCTATCTGGGTGATGGACATCTTTTCGCCGGTCGCTATCATGAGAAAGTAGGGGGGGTTCAGTTTTCCCAGCTT
>CAZJOB010000522.1:0-2615 GCA_964547435.1 uncultured Desulfatiglans sp.
TTAAGGCAGAGTCAGTGAGCAGCGCTAATCAGTCCATGGCATTCGGAATATGGGCGGCCAATGGCGGAAACAGTGTGAAAATACACAACAGTAATCAAATATCTGCCAGGGCGGAGGGGGCAGAAACCAATTTTGCCTATGGAGTATGGGCAGACAGCAGGAAAGGCATAGAGATAATAAACAGCGGGAGTGTTGATGCATCAGGTGATGATTATTCAATCGGAATGCTTCTCACTGGGGGTCCTGTCCGGCTTGAAAACAGCGGGACTATTCGATCTGTTTCTGACCCATTGAATGGAGATGGTTACGGAGTATGGTCAACAGAATCCTCAGAGATTTTTAACAGCGGTATAATAACTGGAACAGATTATTCTATTTTCGCGCAAAAAGACACTCTGCTTGTTCTGGAAACAGGTTCCAACCTGTCCGGGCAGGTGAAACTCAAAGGGAGCGATGACAGGCTGTTATTAAGGGGTGAGGGCAGTGAAGATGAGGTCTTTAGTGGTGTTGAAAATCTTTTCATGGAGGGGATTTCCTGGTCCCTTTCAGGTGATTCGGATTTTAATAATATTTTAATCAGCAGTGGAAGACTGGGAATAGACGGCGTCATCAGCGGCGATACTAAAGTTATGACAGAGGCGGTTCTTGAAGGCACAGGCATCCTGACCGGTAATGTAATGAGCTCAGGAACCTTGTCTCCGGGTCATTCCATCGGAGTTCTGACAATTGACGGCGATTTTTCACAGGACGAAAATGCCATAATGGAGATTGAAACAGGGAAGGGCGCATCAGACCGTCTTATAATAACAGGCACTGCAAATATCGGGGGCAGCCTTGTTGTCAGGCCTGCCGGTTACACGGACAGCGGCAGCTTTACATTCCTGGAGGCGCAATCAGGCATAAGCGGAGGATTTAAAGATATTCACAGTGTGGCAATTCTTGATGTGGATATCTCCATGAACATACCCGACAGTCTGGTACTGGATGTTACCAGAAAAACCTATGCATCTCTTTCAACGGCCCATAACCTGGGTTTTGCTCAGTACCTGGATGTAACGCGCTCGCGATTGTCCGGAGATACCGAAGAACTTCTGAACCGGGTCGATCTTGCCGCCGGTGTAAATGATCTGAATTCCATTCTCACTCAGCTTACCCCCCGCATTCACAGCCTTACCGGCGCCATGGTTCTTTACGAGGCACAGGAGATGAATCACAGGGTAAGCAGACGTATGGAGGGGCCAGGATCTCAACTGATATCCGGTTCAAGGCACGGCATGGAATCATCCTTATGGGTTGAGTATATGGGCCGTAACATACATCTCGAACCCGAAGGCGCATACTTTGGCATAAAAAACAGGCTTCACGGCCTGATGCTGGGTATGGAAGGCGGATCTCCCTCTGGTCTTTCAATGGGTTTTGCAGCGGCTTTAACAAAGAGCGATTATATCTCGAATGAGATTGCAGACAGGGGAGAAGGTGAGGCCGTTCATGGGTATCTGTATGGGACCCTCAGAGATTTTAAAGGCGCTGAAGGTCTAAACATCGGCGCAGCGCTGGGTGCGGGCGCAAGAGAGCTTGAGACCGCCCGGACTATTTCCTTTGCTGCCAGGACTGCTCACAGCAGGCATGAGGGAAGAATCTATACCGCGCTTCTGCAGGGAAGCTATGATCTTAAGCTTGGCAACTCGGTGATAAGGCCATACGGAGGACTCAGATGGGCCCAACTGCACGAGGAAGGCTTTGGTGAATCGGGTGCAGACGGCGCAAATCTGTATGTAAATGCCAGATACAGTGATTCAACAGAGGGTTATTTAGGCGCGGGCATTGAGAGGTCATTAAAGTTAAGGGACGCCCGGCTGAAACCGGCACTGCGGATCGAGTGGATTCATGAATTCAGAAATGATGGTGGCGAGATCTGGGCCGGTTTGCCGACCGGCGGAATTTTTCCCACTCAGGGCCGCAGACTCGAAAAAAACACCGTTCGCCTGGGAGCGGGACTCAATACTCAGGTATCAGAATCCGTATCCTTTTCAGTAGGATATAACCGAACGTTCAATGGCGCCAAAGACCACGCCCTCAGCCTGAGGATTGGAGTTGGGATGTAGTTTGTAGAGTTACTTATTGACCACATAAAATCATAACAGATCCTATCTCTTTACCAGGTTTCTGGCAATTCTCGCGGCATTTTTTAGAATCTCCTCCTCCCCTTTTACCTTCCGGTCTTCCATAACCACCTCGCCCATGCATATAACGGTGTCTACCGCGTGACCGCCTGCCGAATATACAATATCGGAGTAGATATCAAAGCCAGGAGTAAATTCCGGCCTTTCAATGTCGATGAGCATAATGTCCGGGCTGCCGCCTACTGCTATTTCCCATCCCTTTAGCCGGAATATGCCGGCCGCTTTTTCGGATGCTATATTGAAGGTGTCTCTCGCGGAAAGTATCGTAGGGTCTCCTGTGGAATGCTTGGCAAGAAGAGAGGCAAACTTCATGCTCTCCATTACGTCGAGATTGTTGCTCGACGCGCATCCGTCCGTGCCAAAACAGAAGGGTATTCCCTTCTTCACAACAGGAAGATAGGGAAAGATTTTTCCTACGGTCAGCTTCAGGTT
>CAZJOB010000523.1:0-2614 GCA_964547435.1 uncultured Desulfatiglans sp.
ACCCTAAACCTTATACCTTACACCGTAAACCTTAAACCGTATTTATAAATACCCCCAACTAAGCGGCTCATCCTGCACATACTTTTTGCCGAGTCTTAATGCAAGGGCCGCCTTTTCCAGTTCTCTTCCAATATAAAACGCATGGGCAGGATTTTTTATATCGATCCTCCCGAATATCTCCGCAGGATCCCTTCCGGAGATAAAGACGTCACGATTAAAGAGATATATCATCTCTCCATTCACAAATATACGATAATTCCTGTCCCTTACGCCCTCTCTGATCTCTTTTAGCTCATCCTCAGTATATGTCTCAAACGAAGGATCTTTAACTGTTATCAGTCTGTTATCTATTCTTTTCGGAGGGATATGGTTTTCATGAGCGTAATGCATAAACCTTCTGGCAATGTCCAGTTCCCTTACAGATCCCCTGGCCCAGTTGATGACCTCGGTTGTAAGGACATAATCTATGTCCAGCTCAGCGGCAATGCCTGCTATCATGGCATTGATTCCGGTGCTGTCGGCATCGGTCAGTTCTGTCAGGTTTCCGGCGCCCATCAGGATCTCTGCCTCGGGATGATCTTTCCTTATTCTTATATACCCATTAATGGACTCTGTGAAACCCATACAAAGGGGGGCCAGTATGGGGTCCATGATATATGGGACGTCCCATTTATCCAGTTGAGCGGCATTTTCTTCAAGTGAATCCATTCCTTCGCCAAAGTCTGGAATTACAACAACCTTCGCGTTTATCTCTTTAGCAATATGGAGGTTCTGAGAATTTACACTCAGGAGCATGTCCAGCCCGGCCATGTCCGCATTAAGCGCTGTCTTTACATCAAAGGTGTCCAGGCTGACTGTATAGCCCGCGTCCTTCAAACATCTTACAACCTCCCCGACACCCTTAAACTCTCCATTTGTTGGGCAACCTATGTCTATAATGTCGGCGCCTGCCTTGCTGAAATATTCTGCACGGGCAAGGATATCAGTAAGGGAAAGCTCATAGGCGTTCACGAGCTCCGCGATGATCTTTAATTTATATTCGCCATAATCTTTAAGGTCCTTTTCTCCTCCAAAATAGAACGGCAGGTCCTTCAGGTCTTTGGGGCCCCGAAAGGCCTGAATGCCGGTCTTTTCCTCAATAGATGAGAGATCGCCCTCGCACAATCCGGGTATAATTATTCGATCATATCTTACTTTCGGGGCAAGGTGTTTTGCTATCCATTCCGTGTTCATAAATGCCGCGACAGTGCAGTTAAGCACAGTAATATCATACTGAAATTCCGGCTTCAGATGCGCCAGACATCTTTCAAGCGCCTTTGCTGCAAGCCTGCCGGTTATGAAAAGATATTTGGGAACCATGGTCATTTATCGCCTTATTCAATTTTGTGTGAACTTGTAAAAAGCAAGTATGTAAAAGGTATAAGGTTTACGGTTTACGGTCTACGGTTTACGGCGCTAAAAAAACATGTCTCCTGTTTCCCTTCTTATTTCATTCGCCATGCGAAACAGGGCTGATTGGCATTCATCATAGCCTGAGGCTTCCGCCAGGACCGTGCAGATGGGGTGGCCCTTTTCCATTCTGTCACCGGGGAAGGGTATATCCCTTATTCCTCTTTCCCTCCAGCCTTTGGTCTTCTTCACCTTCACGTCGCTTAAGGCAAAAATTATACCTTTACCATGAAAGCTATGGTTCTCCTTTTCCACGAGGGAAAATTCAGGAAGCCGACCTTTAACCGCCTCCAGGTGAAGCGAAAATATATTCAGACCATATGCCTTTTCCATAAGTTCCATAGAAGCGGTATATCTCGGGTTTATTTCAACCACATAAGGCCGCATTTTCCCTTCGGCATCCCTTGATATGACAAAATCAATGCCGCATGCGCCTTTTAGTCTGAAATAGGAGGTGAAAAGGTGTGTGATTTTTTCAATATCACTTAACAGGTTGAGATAATCCTTTCTCTCAATCGGCAAAGGGAGTATGTTTCCGCACCATCTGTATCCATCCGCTCCAAGTTCGTGAACTCCTATAAGCTGAGCAGACATGCCGATCACCACGCTATTCTTTCCGTTTGCCAGAAAACCGGCAGAGGCAGGAATGCCTTCAACGCGCCTCTGAATTATCCGGTTGGCTGAAATCCTTTCCCCTTCCCATACCTTAATTCCTGATCCGCCTCCACTGTTCACCGGTTTTGAGAGCCAGTCGATATTCTCTTCCGCGGATTCTTCTTCACCCGGCATAAGGGTGCGGGGAAAGGGGATGTCATTTACGGTCATGAAATCCCTTAACACTGACCAGTCACGCACCCTTCTCAGGGTATCAGGACTGTTGCCGAGTATTTGCGCCCGGCCTGCAACTGCTTGAATCAAATCCGGGTGATTCTCGAGGTTTGATATGTAGACCATGCTTTCAAAAGAGAGATTTTTACTTGCCTGGATCAGGTTTTCCACCATGAAGGGCAGGTCAAGATCCCTTAAAAGCGAATAATTCCGAATGATTTCTTTCTGATCCGAGTCCCCGAAAAAATCAAGGGTTATTACATCCCTGCCAGACCTGACCGCTGACTCGGCAATGGCCCTTGTGCTTACGCCTGTGATTAAGGTGCTCATATATTTT
>CAZJOB010000524.1:0-2609 GCA_964547435.1 uncultured Desulfatiglans sp.
GTAGCGGTCTGTGATTGCTCTGAGACAATCTGTCTGATAATCGCGAAGTTTAGGGGTTGTCAAAATATTCCTAATAATAAAATTGATTAATAATAAAATATTCTGTTATAAAAAACAAAAAACTAACATATTTAAAGATAGAATAGGATAAAAATAATTTCGGTTTTGTTTTTTCAAGGAGGAATTTGAGATGAAGATCGAATATTTGGAGGTAAAGGGTACATGGCGTGAGGTTGCTGATGCGGCCCGGACTACAATTGGCATGGAAAAAGGGCAGAAGGAACCAGGTTCTACATGGAAGTACAAGATGCTTCTTGCGGAACATTCACCGATCAGGCAGTTGATAATAAAGTGGAAATGGGTAGATCTGCCCTACTGGGTGAGTGTACACTTTGTAAGGCACAAGATCGGTATAGAACATTTTGTAAGCACCCAGAGAACAGACAGAACAGGAATTGAAAGAGATCAACTGCCGCAGGCTCAATCGGTTTCACACGAATGTATAGCGAACGCGCAGACAGTGATCGCCATATCGCGCAAGAGGCTGTGCAATATGGCCTCAAAGGAAACAAGGGAGACATGGAAAGCAGTGCTTGAGGCAGTCAAAGAACCTCTTCCCGAGTTGTGCAATGTGTGTGTACCGGAATGCATATACCGTGGTTTCTGCCCGGAGATGACATCATGCGGCTTTTCCGGCACAGATAAATATAAAAAAATGCTTTTAGAGTACAGGGCATTGCACGGTGAGTGAAAAGGTATGAAAATAGTTTATTGAATGAAATAATCACCGGGCATGAAAAATTACCAATTTTCCCTTGACATTTTTATTTTTTTCTCCTAGATATTTTACATTATTCAGGCGCTTCGAAAGGAGCTTAATAGGGAATCCCGTTAAAATCGGGAACGGACCCGCCGCTGTAACCCCTCCTTTTTCATCTATGAAAAGGGAACCTCTTTTACCTTTGTGAGCCACTGTTAAAAAATGGGAAGGCTGTTAAAAGAGGGGGGAAGTCAGAAGACCTGCCTGAATATGGGATTCAGCCATCGAGGACTGTGGCGCATCGTAAAGGATTCGAAGGATAAAAAAGGGTAATCCCCGGATCGATTTAATCGGTCCGGGGATTTTTGTTTTCCGGGCCTGAAAAAATAAAATTTGAACGGAGGGAACAATGAAAAAGTTTTTTTGGGTAGCGGTAATTGTAACAGTATTGAGTCTACAGGGCAGTGGTTTTGCGGAAGAAAAGGGGAGTAATTCAAATAACAAACCCCGCAGACTGGATGAAGTGGTTGTCTCCGCCACAAAGACCGAGGAATCGGTTAAGGATGTGCCGAATTCTGTTATTGTCAAGGATTCGATAGATATCTCGGATTCCGGAGCAAAGAGCGTGGGTCAGCTTCTTTCAAATGAACAGGGGATTGATCTCAGGACAAGAGGCGACTATGGTGGCGCAAATGAAGAGATTCATATAAGGGGAATGGGAGCGGCAGGAACGCAGGTGCTCGTGAACGGGGTTGTCATAAATTCACCCTCGCTGGGTTGGGCGGACCTGGGCAGCATTCCTGTAAACAATATTGACAGAATTGAGGTGGTAAAAGGCGCAGGATCGCTGCTTTACGGCACAAGTGCAATGGGCGGAATCATAAATATTGTAACCAAGAGGCCCGAAAAGAGTTTAACATCTCTTAAGACAAGCGCCGGATACGGTTCCAATGAAACACTGGAACTGGCTGCTGAAAATGGCATGTTTCTCACGGAGAATTTCGGGTACTATCTGACTGCCGGTTTTACAGAGACTGATGGTTTTAGAAGCAATTCGGACCTGGAACATAAGGATTTCTCCCTCAAACTGGTTTTTGAGAAGGAGGACGCACTCGATATAAGCCTGTATGGAGATTATGTGGACAGGGAGTTCGGCAGACCGGGGGCTAAACCGCCCGCAGGCACAGTTGACTTTGTTGAGAACGCTGTAACAGGTGTTCGTCTATATGACAGTGAATCGGCGAACCTTCTTAACCGGGGTGGCGATGAAAATTCAAGCCTTGTGTTTGATGTGAAAAGTCATCCGCTACAATGGCTGAACCTTCGGTTCAAAAGCAGTTATCTGGATATGGAGAACTATAATCTAAACCGGTATTACAGCACCTTTCCGGTTGGCGTGCCCGGCAGCAAGACATGGGTTATCAATAATGTGCTCGGATTTGAGCTGAATGGCGATATTCAGATCGGCAGCAACATTCAGTTGCTCCTGGGCAGTGAGTTCAAGAGGTATGACTGGGAGAACAGAAATATCAATATTGATGCAAATGGAGCAGATGACCAGACAAGTGTGACAAACACGTCACAGCACCTGAACACAAAGGGATTTTTCGGCGAAGGCCAGTACCGGCCCTGTGATTACTTCAAAATCATAGCCGGCGTCAGGCTGGAGGATCATTCGGAATTCGGGAAAAAGTATGTCCCACGGGTTGGCATAATAGTGAATCCCTATGAGGATACCGCCTTTAAGGTGAATTACGGCAAACACTATAATGCGCCGACACCCAATGATCTGTTCTGGTCCTATGAGGACTGGGGCTGGGGAATGGGGGCCCAGGGCAACACAAATCTG
>CAZJOB010000525.1:0-2608 GCA_964547435.1 uncultured Desulfatiglans sp.
TAGAGACAGGCAAATCCCTGAAGATGTCGAAGTCCAAGAAGAATGTTGTTGATCCTACTGAGCTTGTAGAAACGTATGGGGCTGACACAGTGCGAATGTTCTGCCTTTTTGCCTCTCCTCCGGAAAAGGATCTGGAATGGAGCGATCAGGGGGTTGAGGGCGCCAGCAGATTTATAAACAGGGTGTGGAGGCTGGTATGGGACAATATGGAAAAACTAGCAAACGCACCGGAATATTCCAAAGATATCCCGCTTGACGGCGAACTTAAATCAGTAAACAGAAAAACCCATGAAACAATTAAGAGGGTTACAGGTGATATTGAAGATCGTTTTCATTTCAACACCGCGATAAGCGCCTTGATGGAACTGGTAAACGATATCTACAGGTATATAAACAATGATGATGAAGGGGACAATCGAGACTGGTCGGTGATCAGGTTTTCGGTTGAGACGATTGTCAAACTGTTATCTCCGGTTGTCCCTCATGTGACTGAAGAGTTATGGCGCGTACTTGGCCATAAGGATTTTCTGCTGGACGTTGAATGGCCTTCCTATTTGAAAGACGCCCTTGAAAAGGAAAAGAGGACTGTTGTCATACAGGTAAACGGCAAGGTAAGAAGCAAGATTGAAATTCCTTCATCATACACAAAGGATGAGATAGAAAAGGAGGCCCTGGCTGATGAAAGGATTAGAAACCTTGTAGTGAATAAGACAATAAAGAAAGTAATTGTTATTCAACAGAAACTGGTAAATATTGTTATATAGCGACTGTATGAAAATGGCCGTTTCTGTGAACGCTTCGTCAGTATTCAGTATTCGGCCATAAGCTATAAATGGAGTTGTGATGAAATTACCGAGATATTCCCTGATATCCTTAATACTGATAAATATCATTTGTATGTTATATGCCGGATGCGGTTATCAATTCAGAGCGGACGGCAATCCAGTGGGGCTGGATATAAAGAGTATCGCGATTCCGATTATTCTATCTACTTCATCCGAAAGGGATTTTGAGGCTGATTTTACCCGTACAATAAGAGAGGAATTTATCAGCCATGCAGGAATACCCATTGTAGATGAAGACAGGGCGGATGTGATCCTGTCATGCAGGGTGTATGAGATTAAAAGTGAACCGTTGACGTATGACTCAGTTAGACAGAATATAAATGGAAGGGTGTACACTCATGAGACCACGGGCAGTCGAAGAATGATGATTCAAATGGAAGCGAAGCTTGTTGAAAGGGTTTCCGGAAAAATAATATGGCACGAAACAGCCATGAAGGAAGAGGTCAGTTACAATGTCAGTGATGATCCCCTGATAGCCAGGCATAATCAGCAGAAGGCAGTCAGCAAGATATCCGGACTTTTTGCCGAAAGAATATATATGATGACGATGGAAAGATTTTAATGGCACAGGAACTTCGACCGGAAGATATCATAAAATCACTTGACAAAGGAAAGCTTGCCCCTTTCTATCTGTTCTATGGGCCTAATGAATTTCTTCTTGAAAGAACGCTCTTAAAGATAAAAGAGAACTATATTCCGGAAGGTGTGAGGGATTTTAACCTTCAGGTCTGTTACGGCGGTGAAATAGATCCGGTTGAAATAATTAATATGTCCAGAACAATTCCCTTTATGGCCAACAGCCGCCTGATAATTGTTCGAAGGACAGACGAATTCAACACTGATCAGTTAAATAAATTTGTGCCTTACTTCAACGATCCTGTTGATACAACCACCCTGATATTTATCTCCATGAAGACCGATTTTAAAAAGAAATTTTATAAAAGCCTGAGAGATTCCGGTTACGCGGTTCCATTCCCCGAACTCAGGGGCAACCAGATAGTTCCGTGGATAATGAACACAGCCAGGGAATTGGGCATAAGTATCGACCGGAAGGGCTGTGATTATCTTCAGGGGATTGTTGGAAACAGGCTTCAGGACTTATACTCCGAACTGACAAAATTGCGTCTCAGTTGCGGTCCGGCAAATATCGGGAAGGAAGAAGTAAGGGAGTCTGCTATTCACAGCCGCATGTATTCGGTGTTTGAACTGATGGACGCGCTGTCTTTTAAAAACAGGGAAGAGGCATTATCGATACTTGCAAGGTTCCTGGAGGAGGAGGATAAAAAAAGTGCGCCAATCCAGATCATAGGAATGTTGAACAGGCAGATAGGGTTGTTATTGCGCGCTAAAAATATAGCGGGAACAGGGAAAGATTCAACATATGCCGCATCCATACTGGGGATACCGCCCTTTTCAGCAAAAAACTGTATGGATCAGTCAAAGAACTGGAGTGTTAAAGAGCTTGAAAGGGGCATAACTATATTGTTTAATGCCGATCGTCTCCTCAAGTCCGGGTCAAGGCCCAGACCCGTACTTGAGAACCTGATTCTAACCCTTTGCGGTTGATTATATATCAGGCCGAAGCGATCTGGTTTACCTGGCGTGCAAGACGGGATATCTTGCGTGATGCGGTTTTCCTGTGAATCGTGCCTTTGGATACGCTCTTCTGTATAATGGAAGTGGCTTTTTTCAGATTGTTCGCGGCCTTATCCCCGGCTTTTTCAGCGATGTCGGCTCTGACTTCCTTTATAACGTTTTTTGAG
>CAZJOB010000526.1:0-2605 GCA_964547435.1 uncultured Desulfatiglans sp.
AAGAATACCATGAATTATTAATCATATAAAACCATATTATCATTTGTAGGGGCCGTTTCAGGGAGACCATAAAAGACTTCGTTTCTCATAGGTTGCCGCGAAGCGGTATAAATAAGCTTTTTACGAGTTCATCAACGTTGTCATTTTTACCTAAATAGCATAATAATCAGAAAATTTCGTATTGAAGCATTGGAATAATAGCCCTTTGCATTTCATTAATCAATTATACAGAAGCCTGAAGCAGTTTAGACCGAAGGTTTTTAGGGCGCACCCCTTTTATTTTAAACACCACCAAGAATTTCTCTTATTTTCTGTGAAATCTCTTTCATGCCGAAGGGTTTCTGAATAAAACCATTGCATCCCTTCTTTATTATGGAGGCAGCATGACCGTTTAAACTGTATCCGCTTGAAAGGAGAACCTTGACATTATTATCCACACTTTTTAATCCATCATAGGTTGCCCCGCCGCTCATATGCGGCATAATCATATCCAGAATTACCAGATCAATCTTTTCTCTGTTATTTTGATAAATTTCCAGAGCCTCGCTGCCGGATTTTGCACACATAACATTATATCCCAGTTTTTCCAGCAACTCCCTGCCGATAGTGATAATCATTTCTTCATCATCCACCAGCAGTATGGTCTCATTCCCGCTCAATACATCATATGATGGTTCTCTTCCTTCTGTTATAACCGCGTCTGTCGCAGGCAGATAGATATTAAATGTAGTCCCTTCCCCTTTCTCACTGTAAACATTGACGATGCCCGAATGGTTCTTTATGATTCCATAAACAGAAGCCAGGCCGAGGCCGGTTCCTCTTCCCATCTTTTTTGTTGTATAAAAAGGGTCAAAAACCTGTGCTTTGGTTTTCTCATCCATTCCGACGCCTGTATCTGTAACAGAAATTCTCACATAGCTGCCGGGTATCAAATTAAAAGGCTTAACATAGGTATCATCAAGGACTATATTTTTCGTTTCAATATAAAGGTCGCCTCCATCAGGCATGGACTGCCAGGCATTAACATACAGATTTAACATCACCTGATTCATTTGCCCCTGATCAACCTCAACAACCCAGACGTCTTTCTGATATTCTGCGTGTATTGCGATCTCTTTCTTTGTCTGGCCGAACATATGCGAACTTTTCTTTACCAGTTCGTTCATGTCGGTTGGCTTTACCTCATACTTGCCTCCTCTGGCAAAGCCCAGCATCTGTTTGGTCAGATCCGTGGCGTTCAGCGCATATTGCTCCATAACTTTTAATCTGTTGTAATAGGGATGATCAGATTCCATATCGGAAAGTATAAGAGATATATTACCCATAATACCCATTAAAATATTGTTATAATCATGCGCCAGGCCGCCCGCAAGAGTGCCGATAGCCTCAAGTTTCTGAACCTGTTCAAGTTTCGATCTTAGTCGCACGGTCTCTGTTATATCCTGATTCACGCCATAGGTTTTGACTGTCCTGCCGCTTTCGTCCTTAACAACAAAAACCCGGACGTTAATGTAACCGACATTCCCATCGGCATAAATTATTCTATGTTCAAGTTGCTGGCTGTATTCAGGTTCGTCTGTTTCAATTGCTTTGCGGCTTGCTTCTGCAAGAAGATGTATGTCATCAGGATGAATAAATCGTCCGGCATATTCTTCTGATTTCATAACATAACCCCCTGCTTTTTCAGCGGTGGTGCCAAAGACCTTGTAGAAATAATCATTGAAGGTGAAGAGGTCTTTTATGGCATCGTATTCCCATGGCCCCAGATGAGCTATTTCCAGGGCGTTAACCAGGTGAGATTGCAGTTCTTTTTGTTTGATCTCCGCATGTTTACGGTCAGTGATGTCTCGTGTAATTTCTGTGAATCCCGTTACATTCTCCCCCTCCCGAATCGGGCAGAAAAAGGTCTCCATATATTTGTCATTTTCTTTATCATAGAATTCCGCTAAAAATTTTTCTCCTTTTAATGCCCTGGCCTGCAATGAGTCCCAGTATTTTATTATTTCATGCTTACCTGACAGCTTATGAGGCTGAACTCCGGGTTTTATTTCATTGCTCAATAAAGATTCCCCAACTTTTTTATACCTCTCATTAAAGGCCTGGGGAATTCCATTGCCGTCGCATACCACCATAAAGTCTTCAGTATTCTGCATCAGGGCATTGTAATATTTTTCAGTCTGTTCTAACTGTTTGTTTCTATTACGTAACTCCTGTTCGATAACTTTCTGTTTAAAAATAATTTCTTCAAGCATTCTTATTTTCTGTTCGGCATCTATGCCAACTGTTTTCTTTTCCATTTTACCAACCCCGAAACAACATGATTATCAGATCCCGCTATGAACATGAAACCATGAGATATTTATTAAAGAGCATGATATCAAAACCATGTTTGACCATAACAATATCAATCCATGATTTCAAGAGGAGTTTTTTTATTTAAGATTCAATTAACATTTATTTATGATGACCGTGTAAAAAGTCCCGCAATCGTCATTCCCGCGCAGGCGGGAATCCATAAGTACTTGATATTAATGGATTCCGGAATCAAGTTCCGGAATGACAAACCAGAAGGCTGTCCGAGAATACATTTATTTTACCTTTTGGT
>CAZJOB010000527.1:0-2599 GCA_964547435.1 uncultured Desulfatiglans sp.
ATGCTGTATCGTTCAGGGCATTGACCATAATCGAGCCAGCCGGCAGCATGCCGTCCGTTCCCGGCCAGTTCGGGGCTGTTTTAACTGTTCCATTAAAGGCAATGGTATCACCTCCGCCTCCGCTGCCGAAATATTTGTAGTCAAATGTCATGGTGACGGTCATTTCGACAACAGTGACGGATTTTACAACAATCATGCCTGTTGTCCCGTTCCCCAGCAAAAAGGCATAGGCATGTCCTTCGGTAAGCAACAGTGGGTCTGCCGCTGCATATCCGGATGTCGGGGCCGATTCAAGGAGGTCAAAGGCTTCGGGAGTCATTAAACCCATATCCTGAATTGTGACCCCCATTGACAGAGATCCATAAGCAGAATAGGGGGCCTCGTTTCCATTGGGCCCTGTTATTCCAAAATTTATTGCGGGGTCATCCAACATTGAAGCTACCTGTCCGGTCATAAAATTAAAACCGACAGGCGGATGGCCGGTAGCGACCAGTAACAGGTTGACCCCTCCGGTTTCACCACCGCCTGTGCCTGTGTAAGTGAAACTGCCCTGATTGAGAGAGGAATTCCATACATCATCCTGTTCAACCATAGCCGCAATATTGTAGATATAGGTTACGCCGTTGGTCAATGCCGGTCCAGCGTAAGGGACGGAGTAGGTGTTGGCCGGACTGGGGAGTATGCCATATATGTTCGAGATAGGTTCTCCTGATTCGGTATTGACTTCGATTCCGTAGCCGGAGGCGCCGGTTATCCCTGTCCAGGTAAAAATGGGATTGGTGTCGACCTCTCCTGATGGTTGTAGATTGGTGGCAAAATCAGTAACATATCCAGTTACGCTCTTTGTCTGATCGGCAATGGCCGCACCACCTGTCTGGGGAGTAAAGGTAAATGTGAAAGAAGGGTAGGGATCAGTGACCTGGGTGTAGCCAAGTCTGTATGTCTGGCTGCTATGCCATCTTTTACTGGTATTGTCCCAGTTCAGATCTATTCCATCACCTAAGTAGGTGCTGTTTGTTACCCTTACGGCTGAGGCTTTATTAAGCGGGTCCCGGACCTCAAAACCCACTTCGTATGGGCCCCCGTCTCTCTGCCAGTGAATGGAATAAACGCTTGCCTGAGGTTCGGTTGAAGTGCTCTCTTCCTCCATGAAAAAGAAGGGAAAGAGGCCTGGAAGTCGTTCAAAATTACCCTGTTCCGTGGTCAGTGTGTATTCGCCGATGTTTGTTATAGGTTCGTCATTAATAAAGACGCTTGCAGAGAAATGTTTCCCGCTATCCACAGAGAGATGCAGTGTGAGAGTCGTATCTGCAGGGTTGAGTCCGGTTCTGACAATGAAATTGGAGGCCCACAACTCCGAGCTGCCATAATCAACCAATGCCTCTATGATCAGGGTCCAAACATCGTACATCTCACCATCAAAAAATCCCTTGACCCATTTCACAGATATAAACGCCTCGTTGTAAGGACCTCCACTCTCCTCATCCCTGCCCAGACCTGCATCAAAGATATATGCATTATCGACTGAGGTGTCAAAATTAAAGTTTTTCAATCCAAGGATGTATAACCAGGAGGTGTTGTCTGTCTGGGTCTGCGCCGGAAGCGTCAAGTCCGCGTAAAGAACCGCAACGCCTTCACCCTCGCTCACGGGGCTGATGGTCGCTTTTTTACCGGTCGTATCCAGTGACAGATTTATGGCAGGCAATCCGGACAAATTGCCCCATGAATAGACTGTTGCTGCGTCCTCTCCTGCGCCACGTACCTGAATAGCCGAAGAGGGCAATGAGATCGCATTATTTGAGGCAGTGCCTGCTGAGAAATCGTATACAATTTCTCTTCCGGAATCGTCTATATACTGAAGGCTTGTCACATCAACTGAAGTTGCCCATAAATGGCCTGCCCCGGATATGAAAAGAACTGAAAGAGACATGATAGATATTATCGTTAGTTTTGCAAAAAATCTCGAAAACATAGCTTGCGCCTACCTTTCCCCGCACTTATGCCGGAATGTTAATCGTTGATAAAACGACAAGAGTATAGCTTTACAGGTTAAAAAAATCAACATATTTGAACCGATCTCAGGTATTCTGAAACAACACCCTTTTATTGAAAATGTAATGAACTAAAGTTGTTGAACTCGTAAAAAGTCCCGGAAATGTCATTCCCGCGCAGGCAGAAATCTATAACTGCCTTAAAACACTGGATTCCCGCCGGAGTTTATCCCGGACTTGATTCGGGGCGGGAATGACGCCAGGAGCTATTCTCGGACATCCTCCTTGTAATAGCAACTGCTTATAGACTCCCACCCCCGTATCAAGTACGGGGCAGGCTTCATTCGCTGGAGTGACGACTTTGGCGTTTTTTTTGCGACCATCCATTCTGACTTCATCGGAAGTCAAAAAATGCCGTTTGTCATACCCCGACTTGCCTGTCCCGACGTCTTTTCGGGGCCTGCCAGGGCTTAGCCCTTCTGACCTCCAATTTATCCCGCCATTTTATCACGCCATAGCTTTAGCGAAGGCGGAAGCTTTTGCGGAGGAGGTTGGCGAAGACCGGATCGGGGAATCCAGTCAACATCGCGTCATTCCCCGACTTGATC
>CAZJOB010000528.1:0-2595 GCA_964547435.1 uncultured Desulfatiglans sp.
GAGCTGATTCAAACATAAGAATAGCAATATTTACATCTGTAACACCCATGGGACTAGTCTTCTCATAGCAGCCTCTGGTTTTTGCGTCTTTCAACGCCTCCCATGCAACAAATGAACGCACAGTATAGCGTGCATTGCGTGCCACCGTCTCTCTATCACCATATTGTTCCTTTAGCCTGTTAAAGACCTGCGACTGTGCAATCTGGTTCTGTAAATTGAGGAGCCTTCCGGTTTGTCTTGCCACATTGAACCAAAAGGGATAGGAAGCCGAGATAACAGCCCAATGAAGAGGCAGCCAGTTTTTGTCTGATGTATGTCTGACTAACTGCAACGCACTATTTCGAAAAGGAAGCAGAGATTTGTCAGGTGCAAACCAGGCCGCAAGCAAGCTGATTGCCATGCCATAGGTTTTTGGCCCGCGTTTCCCCGATCCCCCACTCTGTTTTTGTGTGGAAAGATATTTATCAAGTTCAGCTCTGATATCATTTTCAGACATACCGGAAAGAAGCATTTGCACTGTTTTGTCCATCCAATGCACCTGTATTGTCTGTTTAATTCCTAATTTTTCATGTCTTTTGCCCATTATCTTCCTTTCTTTTCAAACTTCACAAAGGGCACAATAACCTCTTCTATGGCCACACCACCGTGACCTACAATTACGTCTCCTGCATACACAAACGCTTCACGCCCACTGGCCACCAATGGGAAATAGCCTGATGGCAAACCTGCCGGCTGCCACTCATGGGCTGATGGGAATAATTTAGCTACCTGAGAGCGTAGCTCCGGCGTAGGATAAATGCGAACCCGCTCACCTCGTGTTTCGGCAATTACACCCTCTTTCGGTCGGCCTTTACCCTCGCATTGGATATTGCCATGATCCGCCGTAAGCCAGACATCATAACCATGATCCATAAGCTGTTCGATAAGCGTATACAGGAATCCTTCCCGGCACCATTGCATGATTTGATTGTGCATTCCAGCCGAGCCGAGCTGCATGCCGTGCATAATCTTATCAATCTTGTCCACAACCAAACCTGCTACACGAGTTTGTCCTGGATTAATAACAGATTCGAGAACACTGGTTACATTGCCATCGCTGAGACCACGCTGATAAGCAATATCCAGACGTGAAAGACCATATCCTTCCCAGAATTGTTTCCATAGCTTTTCTTCACTGTTGGTTGAATTTATAGAAGCCGGAAAATAAATAGGAGGTTTACCTGAAAAAATAGCCTGTCTCGACACAGAGGTCAGAGTCGGAATCCATGCGAAAATTGCAGATTCCCGAATAATCAGGTTTTCATTCTGTTTTTGTAAAAGCTGTCTTATTGATATCCACTGATCAAGGGCAAGGCCATCGACAACGATCAGGGCAACACGACTGTTTGTATTGTATTCTATATCCCTTGCCAGACGACGAGGAACATGGTGCGGCATAACAGGGTTGGTGGGGGGCAGGTTGATGAGACTGGAATAGTGTTTTATAAGCCACTGATAAAATGTTTGATTCAGTAAATCGCCATCTTCCCTCAGCCTGTTCTGGTGCCGGGCATTATTGCCACAATTAACCAGAGAAGAAAGCTTGGCCCACTTAAGGGCAAAGGTTGTCCACTCTGAGTAACGTGCTTCGGCTGTAGGCTGCTCCTTCTGTAAAAGCTCAAACAGCCTGGAAATCCTTAATTCATCATCATCCTCACCTTCGATTGCAATACCGCTTCTAACCCAGGAATCGGAGATTGCTTTTATATCAAATGTTTTCCCCTGCATTGAAAAATTTACAGGTACGAGTATCCCCTCAAGAAAAAGATTATCTATATAGATTTTTATATCCTGATGATCAAATGGAAGAAAATCCGGTCCTGAATATTTGAGGCCATATTTTTTTGATGTATCATCTATCTCATTAGCATTTCCAAACCTGGATAAAAATATAGGCCAACGTTCCTGCAAAAATGAAAAAAATGCGTCGGAATCAGGGATAATTTCAGAAAGAGGCCATGACTTAAATACATCATTGTCTTTCAAAACCTGAATTAGCCGTTCAGCAAGTATAATTGGAATTTGTAATTTGCCATAATGCAGCCTAAGCAAAGCGCGAAGCAGCTCTACCTCACTGGCAATCAGTTCTGCTGCAATCCCAAACACATGCCGCAGAATAAAATCCCTGGTGGCATTGTCACCCATACGATCTGGAGGCGACTTGCGCTGGGCATCAAAAAACGTGTCCAGCAGGCTTCGGTCAAGTTTTTCTATAACAGGGTAGCTCAGATTTGGAAATAGCTCCCCCAGGTTGAACGAAAGTTTCCGGCCAGCCTGAAGCATGTCATATGGTAAAGATTCCAACTCAGCAGCCTGCAAGCGAAGGATCACCACCAGATCGGTATGATCACCCCGGTCCCAGATCGAACGATACCTGGACTCATATGCGTATCTAAATTCAACTGCATCACTGAATTCAATTAGATCGAACCCGCGTCCGCGAAGTTCCATTGCCAGCTTCTCCTCGGTCAGCAGGCAATCCGGGTCCGCAACCAGTGTCAGCTTTCTAACATTGGGAACAAAGTTGTCCAGAATAGCATCTCGCCAATTACTCAT
>CAZJOB010000529.1:0-2595 GCA_964547435.1 uncultured Desulfatiglans sp.
CCCTCGGACTTGAATACAGCTATTGGGATACGGATTATAAAAATCTCTACGAAGGGAAAGATAACAGGTTTCAGTTCTCAGCCATCTATTCCTGGTAGTTTCTTAAGACTTTTAACCATTTAGAAGATATGCTGTCCGGATAAACGATTCCGGACAGCACGTTCTATTTTTTTAAAGTTCCGCGCAAACTACCTTTACGAATTTTCCATTCTCCAGGTGATAGTGAATGAACTGCGGAATCACTGCTGTCTGTCCGACAGTAAGCGGATTGAGCTTCGGATAGTCCGAGGCAGCCACTGTCTCTGGCGATAATTCCTTCACTCCCTGAATCTGCACTCTGGCTTCAAGGGCGATAGTATGTTCATCAGAAACAAACCGGTCCACCATTACGGTCTCTTTAATATAGACATGAAGGAAATCATAGAACTTCATTACTGCTTCCCGGGATTTGAGCGAACCGCCGACATGTACCATTTCGAATTCGTCTGCAAAATAATCAAGAAATCCCTCATAATCCCTGCTGTTAAATTTTTTCAGGTAAACATCAAATTCTTCACGTGTCATATTCGCCTCTTTTTTAAAATATATAATTATATCGCCCTGCCAATAGCAGAACCATCCCCGACAGCATCTATTATCAACGCAGGATTAATACAATCGCCGATCTGATACACTTCAGGGGCTGTATCCTTCAGGCTTTTCACTAACCCGGTATCCGGCATCATGGGCAAAGTGGGCAATATGGTATCTGCCGCCAGGGTCATTCTTTCTCCTTCTTTCGTAGTGATAGTGAGTCCCTTGTCTGTTATCTCCTCATATTTGACACCTGAGTACATGGCTACTCCCTTCTGTTCCAGCCACCCGAACAGCCGAACCTTATGATTCTCAATCACCATTGCCCCCATTTTCTCTGCTGCTTCCACTACTGCTACCTTCCTGCCTCGCTTGACCAGAAACACGGCTGTCTGAAGGCCATGAATGCCGCCACCGATAATCACGACATTTTTTCCGATGGGCATCCATAATTTCGTGGCCCATATGAGCAGGCCGGGACTAAAGAACCTCAAATATCTCTTCAGTCTGTTATTAAGATCAGAAGCTTTAACCACCTTGCGCGAATCGAGTCCGGGTATTTCCGGAACGGTATACAGCCCTCCTGTCGCCAGTATGAGCACATCCGGCTTAACCTTCTCCACAATCGCCTTATTTACCTCTTTACCGGTATTGATCTTAACTCCCAGCTTGGTGATCTGAGTTTCGAGATAGCGGATCAGATCCGGTAGGTCTTCAATATCAAGTCCCTTGATCGTGGCAGCTACGGGCATGGAACCACCCAGTTTGTGTTCCTTTTCATACAGCACTACCTCATGTCCTCTCAGTGCCGCTACCCTTGCGGCCTCCATCCCTGCCGGTCCGCCACCGACCACCATAACCTTTTTCTTCTTAACCGCGGGTTTGATTTCATATTCCCCTTCTTTTGTCAGAGAGGCATTTATGCGGCAGTATGCCTTTCCCGGAAGACCTGGAACATAGTTTGTATGAATCGCCTCGATGCAGGAGAGACAGCGTGTGCATGGGGCAATGTCATCCATCCTTCCTGCGGCAGCCTTGTTTGGGAGATCCGGGTCTGCCAGAAGGCGTCTGGTCATGCCTATAAAATCGGCTTTTCCCTGCTGAAGGATTTTTTCTGCCATTATTGCGTCGATGCCGGCCGTGGCAACCACCGGTATATTAACCGCCTGTTTGACCATTGCGGCCAGAGGCACCCAGAATCCGGCCCCGCTTCGGCTTCCATCAAGTTCCTTTGGCAGGGGGTCCGGAACCTCCGGATAGCAGACCGCTTCGGGCCAGTTGATTAAACTGTATAGAGGACCAATGCCGTCGGCCTTTGGATGAAGGTTATCAGCGCCGGCAGCTTCAAATATTCGACCAAACTCCTGGCCTTCCTCAGCCGTTATGCCGTCATCTACTCCATATTCCGCAGCATTATAAAGGACACCGATCGGGAAGTCTTTGCCCAGACTTATCTTCATTTCCTTAAGTATTTCAACCATGAACCGGGCGCGGTTCTCCAGGGTTTGCGGGCCGTATTCATCCTGACGTTTGTTCCAGTGACGTGACATAAAGGTGTTGCCCAGGTGCTGAGTGCCGCAGTGTATCTCCAGGTGGTCAACCCCGGCCTTCTTGAAACGCTCCGCGGCCTTTACAAATTTTTCCTGAATTTCTTGAATCTCGGAAATTGTTGCCTCAATAGTTTCATCGCTCCAGAATCCATATACCTCCTCTCTCATAACCGAAGCTGCAATCGGCGGCCGTCCTGCAAGCGACGCTGGGCACCAGGGGCCTGCATGCATCATCTGAACCGATAATTTGCAGCCATATTTGTGGACTGCATCTGCCAGTTTTTTAAAGCCCGGAATATATTCATCAGTGTCAATACGCAACCCGTCGGGCATCCTTGCGCCCAGGGGATAATCAAGGTAGGCGTTCCAGAGAATAACCATGCCCGCGCCGCCTTTGGCAACCGCTTCCGTGTAGTCAATGGTCCTCTGGTTCATGTGGGCGTCATCGGGATCATGGGTATTCATTTCCGCG
>CAZJOB010000530.1:0-2594 GCA_964547435.1 uncultured Desulfatiglans sp.
CTTCGCTTCGCTCAGAATGACAATATTAAATTTCTCAGAATGACAAGGTAGAATGTAGGTTGGTTTAAGCGAAGCAACCCGACATTATTCTGAAACAAGTCCGGTCATTCCAGGAGAGCCCCGGGCTCTCCGTTGATTCGTATAATTTTACCTTATACCTTATACCGTAAACCTTATACCGCAATTATCCATTCCTTCGCATTAATGCCTGTGCGAACAGTTTTTGGACAAGAGTGATAATATAGGATAAATTGCTTATTTCCGGCCAAATATGTTGACAATTTGACATATGCTGAACGTCAACGCCAGATTATTTTAGTGAAAACCCTTAAAATTATTGAAATATTATAAATACACAGATCTGATCTGCGGCGAACCATGTATGGCATTTTAATTGCAAGTAAATGAAATATATCATTTTCTTTACTTAATATGTGCTTTCATATTTTTTGTAACCTGTTTATTGTTCTCATGAATCCATTGCAGGGCCGGTAGAGAATTTGTTTAAATAACAGGATTTTGACGGAACAGGAGAGATAATCAGTAAAATTGTCAAAATTTGAATCAAAAAATACAGGTAAGTTCAGAAGCCTGACGGTTACCCTGTCCATAGCCTTTTTGACCTTGAGCGCCTTAATCCTGCTGGTTGCCAGCAGCCTGGATATGTATTTCAATTTTAAAGGCCAGGAAGATTTAGTCGCTGCCAGACAGCAGTTGATCGCCCAGGAGTCGGCAAATTCGGTCAAGAATTTTATTCAGAAGAAATTTGAAGCGCTGGAAACGGCAAAAAGCATAGGCAATCTCTCAATCACCGGCAGGGAAGAGCAGAAAGTTGTACTGGATAAACTGCTTGGGCTTGAACCGGCTTTTCGCTGGCTGCTCCTGTTGAATCCCCAGGGCCGGGAGATGCAAAGAGTAGCGCGTATTTCAAATCTGGCAACTAATCATGAAACCGGACAGTTTGAGGAAGCATTATTCTCTCAGACCCGGCCTGAAAAATCATATATAAGCCCGGTATATATCGATAAGATAACCAGTGAACCTCTTGTAATAATTTCTGTTCCTGTCAGAGATGTGTTTGGTGTTTTCAGCGGAACGCTTATGGCCGAGGTAAACCTCAAATTCATGTGGGATCTCATGGGGAGGCTTCAGATAGGTGAAATGGGTGTTGCCTACGTGGTTGACGAGCAGGGGAATCTGATAGCCTTTGGCGACATAAGCCGCGTTTTAAGGGGAGAGAATCTGCTACATCTGAAGGAAGTGAATGAGTTTGTGAAAGGCCGTCAGTTAGTGCATGATAACAGTGCTGAAATATCGCTGGGCATAAGAGGCAACCGGGTTGTTGCAAATCACGTGCATCTGGGCAGCCCCAACTGGGCGGTAATAGTTGAATTGCCGGTAAAAGAGGCATACCTGCCGATAATGAAAGCCCTTATTCGATCAATACTGTTGATGTTCATATGCTTTTTCATGGCGACCATGGTAGGGATCTTTTTATCGAAAAAAATAACGAAACCTATTATAGGGCTGAGAGATGCAACAAGAAAGATCAGCAAAGGTGATTTGAATACACAAATAGATATTATATCAAATGATGAAATAGGAGACCTGGCCGCGAGTTTTAACCAGATGGTTGAAGATTTAAACAGAACGACAGTTTCGCGTGATGAGCTTGCCGAAGAAGTGCTTGAACGCAAAAAGGCCGAGAAGGCCCTTATAGAGGCAAAAAAACAGGCGGAAATAGCGTCCGAGGCAAAGAGCCAGTTTCTGGCGAATATGTCCCATGAGATCAGGACGCCTATGAACGCGATTATCGGATTTACCGGACTGCTGGAAAACACCGGCCTTGATGAAGTTCAGAGGGACTATGTAAAGACAATGCACAACTGCGGGGACCTGCTGCTTGCTCTGATAAACGACATTCTCAATTTATCAAAGGTTGAGAAAAAGAGCTTTGAGCTAGAGAGCATTGACTTTGATTTTGTGTATCTTATTGAAAGCATCTTTACAATGATAAGATCGAAGATGGTAAGAAGTTCTGTTGACGTTCTTTACCGGATGGAAGATGTTCCGAGGTATTTTAAGGGCGATCCCACACGAATTCGTCAGATATTGATAAACCTGATAGGCAACGCCATCAAGTTTACAGAAGAGGGAGAGATAGTCGCGACAATCGGGCTGGACCCGAAAGACCGGCAGGGAGAGGGAAAGCCGGGCCTTATGCGCTTGCTCAGGGTTTCAATCAGGGACACGGGCATAGGCATTCCTGAAGACAAAAAGAATGCGATATTCGAGGCATTTACACAGGCAGACACCTCAACAACGCGAAAATATGGAGGCACAGGTCTGGGGTTATCCATTACAAAGGCCTATGTCGAAAAGATGGGAGGAGAGATATGGGTGGAGTCGAAAGAGGGCAAGGGAAGCAACTTCATTTTTACGCTTAAACTTCCTCAGGCAAAACCGGTTATTGAGGCTGAAATCGAACCTGTGAGATTTGATTCTTTAAAGGGAAAACGTGTTGTTATTGTCGATGATAATGATAATGCCGGAAATATACTGGTGTGGGGTCACATCGAATGAAGGATTGAAGA
>CAZJOB010000531.1:0-2589 GCA_964547435.1 uncultured Desulfatiglans sp.
TAATCCCTCATTTATTTAAAACAACCATTTCTCTTTTCAGACATCGATTAAAAAAGGGCGTTGGGTTCATAACCCAACCTTCTACAGGACTGTTAAACAGCGTGAAAAGTTGCGAGTGAAGTATAGTGAACAAAAAGTGACTAAAGTTTCGAGTGAACTATAGTGAACTAAAGTTATGGAATGAGCCTTCGGCTCTTGGCTGTTTTTCTTGTTTTTCAACTTTAGTCACTCGTCACTTTAGCTCACTTTAGTCACTTTAAATCACTCTAGCTCACTTTAGTCACTTTTTACGATCTCCTGCATCACATAAATCGCCTCTTCCAACCCAATCATTCCATCCCCGTTCACATCCGCCTCTATATAAATGCCTGAATTAACAGTTTTCAAACAGACCTGAAAGGCGATTACGGCATCTTTTAAATCAACTATTCCATCGTCGTCAATATCTCCTTTGAGAATGATATTAAGCACACGAATATTTACTGTGGCTAAATTAGAATCATCAGAACCGTCATTTGCCTTGAATGTGAAGGTGTCAGAACCATGGTAGCCGGTGTTCGGAGTAAATACCAGGTTAGGGAGATCACCTGTTAATTCTCCATGAGCAACATTGTCCACAATAAGATAACTGAGAGAATCACCATCCTCATCACTCGCTGACAGGGTAATTTCCAATGCAGTATTTTCATCTGTCTCTACGGTCTGTTCATAGGCAACAGGGGGTGTATTTTTACTGGTTACGTTAATAATGCAGGTATCCGTGCTTTGAAGTCCTCCATTATCAGTAACAGTCAGTTCAAATGTCAAAGATTCTCCATCCGGCCCGACATCAAGGGCGATAAATGTGGGAGAAATTGAGGTCACATTTGAAAGGGTGACCGTGGCGCCGGCCGTTTGTGTCCACAAGTATGAAGCTATGCCATCGTCAGGGTCAGATGAACCGGAGCCATTCAGGGTTACAGTTGCACCCTCGTCAACATTCTGATCAGAACCAGCATTAGCGGTTGGAGGTTCATTGGGGAGGTCTTCTGTAACAACAAAGTTTTGACTGGTCTCACCATTTGCCGTAATCACCACCCCGGCCAACTCTTTAACAGGATATCCCAAAGCCTCAATACTAATCGTATGCGTGCCTGCCGGCAATACCATAATATACGCCCCGCTGTTGAGTGTTATGGCGGTAGACTTAGAGATATCGGATTTGATAATGGCCCCGCCTACCCCTTGACCGAGGGAGTTTACCACCATCCCCATGAGAAAGCCGGGAATGCCACCTACGGGAATATAAATATTAAGATCATATGCAGTATTATTTCCATAAACAAGTGGATCATATTGCCTGACCATCACATAATAAACGCCATCTTCAAGGAATTGCCATGATAACATCTCCTCCCCTTCGCCGGATTGATAATCATCGACTTCACGTATTACATTTCCCTTATTGTCATATAGTGTTATCACGGTGTCACAATTTGATTCCGGATTCTTAGTCGTAATCTCATAAGTCTCTCCCCCCGCTCCATAAAACATAACCCAGTCCTGATCCCCCTCATCGTGAAAATTACGCCTTTGTGGTATAGATAATCTGGCAATATTAATAACTTCCACATTGGCTGTTTCCAGGCTGTCGTCATCCTCATAGGCGTCAGGGCCTGAGGTATTGAACACATATGTATCTTTTGGAAGGGATACATTCCCTTCTGTGTCCATGGCATAGATGGCAATCCCATAGTTTCCATATATGCTGAAGCCGGTGTATGTCCCCTCAAACCGGCCTGTGCCATTATCTGTAAGCTCTATTGTTGCGGTATCGGGGGTGCTCCCGGGTGGGGTGATAACCGCCCACACCTTGTCTATTGTCCCGGTTGTAGTGATATTCTCCGCCCATATTAAGGCGGAAGATCCGGTACTTATTGTTTGTACCGCAGAGACAGCCCCTATTACAGGCTCATCTCCCGCAAGCATTATGCCCACCCCTATGGAATAGTACCGGGACAGGAGCCCATCCTGCTTTTCATTTGGTATCCCGTTTCCATTGTCATCAAGCTGGGCCGTCTGGCCCCCGCAGTATGATATCGCCCTTTTGGCATATACGAATGCGTCCCTGAGATTCATGCCGTTTAAGACCCTGCCCCAGAAAAACCTGGAAAAGGATATGTTGCCTTCATATAGAAAAAAGGCATCCTGACTGCCTGATGATCCTGAAATCAGAAAGCGTCTCTTTTCTGCAGGCGGTGTTAGAAATGATATAAAACCGCCTGACTGGTCAGCGTCATATATTACAGTCACCTCTCCTGTAATACTATTCTGGAGGTTATCCAGCCATGAATCCAGTTGAGCGGCCGGCAGTGTCTCAGTGCCGTTGAGTGTAAACTCAGAATAGGTCCCATTCCCGATCATATAAATTACCAGGTCCCGGCAGTTGTTATTTGCCCATGTATTAATAGCGTGTTCCAGGTTGCTTAATGTGGGTGTCCCGTCTATGCCCGCTGAAAAGGTGACAGGGCTCATGAAGTATATCTCTTCATCCGTATATCCCTGATATGAGAGGGCCTCATATACAAGGGTGGTATTATTCTGAACAGC
>CAZJOB010000532.1:0-2580 GCA_964547435.1 uncultured Desulfatiglans sp.
GGCAGGGCCGGTTCCGACTATCTCCGAGATAATCTCGGTAAGGGGAATAAGGCTGTGGAATTTTTTTGATAGAACCGGCTCATCCCGGTCAGCCAGTTCGGAAATCTGGTTAAGCACTCCGATTGTAAGCCTTTTCCCGCATACAGGACAGATTCCATTATATTCAGCGGTTTTTTGAGGGTGAAGGCAGACATTGCATTTGCGGTGGCCGTCAAGGTGGTATTTTCCCTCTTCGGGGTAGAATTCGATCGTTCCTTCAAAGCCCTGTCCGGTTTTCATAGCATTGATTACATGGTCATAGTCCATTTCCGTGTCAAACAGATTCGCCTCCCTGCCCAGCTTGGAGGCGGAATGTGCATCGGAGTTGGAGACGAGAAGGTATTTGTCCAGAGCAGAAATAAGCCGATTCATGGGCGGGTCTGATGACAGCCCTGTCTCAAGGGCATATATGTGCGGTGTGAGGTCCTCAAAACACTCCTCAATGGTATCGAATCCGGATTTGGACCCGAAAAGGGAAAACCATGGAGTCCAGATATGGGCGGGAATAAAAAATGCCCTGTCACTGGCCTCCAGCACCATTTCAAGAAGGATCTTTGAATCCAGCCCCAGAATGGGCCTGCCGTCGGATTTTATGTTCCCGACCCTGTCAAGGGCGCTGTTCAGCCTTGCCGCTGATTCAAAACCGGGCATGAGTATAAGGTGGTGAAGCTTTCTGGTTCTATCACCCTTTTTATAAATGCAGCTTATTTCCCCTGACAGAATAAATCTTGTTCGCGAAAGGCAGTTCGCCGGAATTGTATCCATTACCCTTTTTTCCAGCTCCGGCTTTAATTCGTAAAGGCCATTTTCCTTTTCATCCAGGCATGCCTTAAGCTCCTCAAACCACGCGGGATGGGTAAAATCACCTGTTCCCACGAGGCCGATGCCCTTTTTTGCAGCCCAGAAAGCGAGGTTTTCGGGATTAAGGTCTCGTGAAGTAGCCCTGGAAAAACGTGAATGGATATGAAGGTCGGCAATAAATTTCATGGCATGAATAATTGATCAAAAGCTGTATCCATGTCAATCATGAAAAAGATCGCTGATCTTTATATCAACAGGGTCATTGAAATAGGCGCCATGTGCGCAGGGTCTGCAGTATACCTTGCCATCGATCTCAACTTCTCTGTTATCACGGACAACCTGTCCGCATCGGACACATGTGGCCTTTTTTCTGGTCGGTCCGGGAAGATCAAATTTTGTATAAGGAACAGAGACCTTCTGTACCCTGAAGAGCGCGTCATCAGGCATTCGTTTATAACCCTCAATCTGCTGCTTGACCTTTTCGTCAAACTCCGGCGCGTAAACAGAAACAAGATCACGGCTCTCTTCAGTGGAGACTATTCTGTATGCCTCGCCTGTCTCAAGATTGAGAAAGGTGGCGGCCATAATCCCGTAATCAATATATTTTAAGGATCTTCGCCCCAGTTTTACCCCTGTTACATATGCCACAGCGTCCGCGGTGCACCGGTCCATTTCAACATATACAATAAGCTTTTTGATCTGATCGATCCTTTTGGGATTATCCAGACCTATTAATCTGCATCCAAGCATGGCCATCCTGACACCTACTACCTGGCCGGCGCACAGATGACCATGAGTTTCTGCTGATCCCGCGAGTAATTCATCAAATGTTTCCAATATTAAATTCTCCTGCCATGATTTAACTGTACATCTTCCTCAGTTCCCTCTTAAGCAGTTTGCCTGTGCTGCTTTTTGGAAGCTCATCCAGGGTTATATACTCCTTTGGCACCTTAAAACCGGCCAAACGTTCTTTTAGATAGGCTTTGAGGTAGGCAGCATCCAGATGACTGCCTTTCTGAGGAACAATGAATGCGGTTACCCTTTCACCATATTCACGGTCCGGAAGACCGATAACCGCGCATTCATAGACCTCATGGCAGGTGTAGAGCACTTCCTCGACCTCTCTGGGATAGACATTCTCTCCTCCGGTTATGACCATATCCTTCAGGCGGTCAACCACATACAGATAGTTATTTTTATCAATAATGCCTATATCGCCGGAGCGGAACCATTCCCCCCAGAATGTCTGTTTGGTTTCCTGGGGGTTATTCAGATAGCCCTTGAAGATGTTTGGCCCGCGAATACATATTTCTCCTTCTTTCCCATTCTTAAGGACATTTCCCTCGAAATCCCTGATCTGGACCTCAAACAGGTTGACAGGCGTTCCGACGGATCCGATCACATGGTTATAGTAGTGATTATAGGTTACTATTGAGGCGCTTTCCGTCAATCCGTATGATTCATATATTTTTAACCCTGTTCTTTCTTTCCATTCCCTCACAACTTCCGCTGCCATGCTTGCGGCAGCCGAGAAACAATAGGTTACAGACTTAATCCTTTCCGCGAGGTCAGGCAATCCCAGTAATCTGATATAGATTGTAGGCACTGCGAAAAATTTTGTTACCTTATATTTTTCAATGGCTTCAAGCACCTCCTCCACATCAAAGTGGGATTGAAGGACAATGCCGCCCGCAGCGCATATGGTGGAATCCACTATATGAATCTGACCGAATACATGGT
>CAZJOB010000533.1:0-2578 GCA_964547435.1 uncultured Desulfatiglans sp.
TCAATCTCCTTTTTGACTGACAACTTCCAGTATCTTCTGCTCGTGCTGTTGCATCAATATGCCCAGAGAACCAAGGCTTTTGCCGTATAGCCACAATATAAAAGCTGTCTGGATGATCCCCAGGATTAAAAAAATAGGATATCCGCTTAATAAACCCGTATAAGAAAAAATCGCCTCGACCCCCAGAGGAATCAGAGTGCATCCAATGGGAACAGGCATGACGAGTATGAACAATACCTGAAAGAGCATTCTGAGACCCTGGTGTTGCGCAGGCATACTCGACCCCTCCTTCAATGTCAGAGGGGACAGGATTGACAGAATGTTCCCGGCGAGGCAGAACAAAAGGTATATCGGTACAATCTGAATCACCACCGCAATCAGATGATCTATTCTCATTGGGTAAAGCCATTGGAATCCGCAGACGATCGCCGTCATAAGGAAAACCGGAAAAGGCAGAAATGAAAGATTTTTTCCTAGAAGAATCTCCCTGCGGGGAACGCCGCTCAAAACCAGTGAGCGGAAACCGCTGCGGTCAAATGCAAACATATTTCCTATAAATCCTGTCATGCTCAGTATCAGCATGGAAGACACAATACCGAGGGCCGACAGGGGCCGCAGCATACCGGCAATGTTGCCTTTGTTTCCTGCAAGCATTCCGCTGAATACTAAAAGTATGATGACGGGACTCAACAGCATCATTTTCCCCTCGGTCGATCGCCAGAGCGACCGGAAACCTGCTACAGCGACAGCCGAAGCAGATTCCGAAATTCCAGGGAGTGTCTTCTCTATGAATAAGGTGGTTTTGACCGGTGTTGATGAGATCTTCGGGGCGTTTCGCTTCGCCGCTTCAGCCTTCCGCTTTCCACCTTTCCAACCTTTACTGAAATCTCCCCTGTAGAGACGGATCGTGGTTTTATAGGAGCGCCACAGGCTCACTCCTCCGATCAAGGACATTCCAAACACACATGCCGCGACCGGAAATAAACGTCCCTGAGCCGCGCTTTCAGCGCCGTAGGGCAGCCAGCCTGGCGGCAGCACCAGATTGGCAGACCGGACACCCTCATAGATCTTTTCGGATATGCGTTTACGCTCCGATTCGATCAAGCTTTTATTCTCCGACACCCGTGAGATGTATTCTTCCTGTGTGATTTTTCCATCCTTCAGATCTTTCCCGAGTTCAACCATTTCTTTTCCGGCTTCCTTCCTGTCTCGGATTTTTTCTTTAAAAGAGGGATTAAAATTGGTAAATATATTTGGAAGCTGAAACACCAGGATGAAAGCAACGGTTATGATGGCAACGATTGTTCTGCGACGCCTGGGATTGATCATCATTCCGGCAAGCCACCCGCGGAACTGGTAGGTGACTGCTGTCAGCATCAGAGTGAAAGACACGACAAGAGGGAACAGCCACAGCATTAACGGCCCCTTTGCCAGTGTCAGGCCTGCTGAGAGCCCCAGCATCAGGGGGAAGAAAAGGATCAGATGCAGGCTGATAGAGGAACCTATATAATTGATGAGGAATGCTCCGAATAATGAAACAGGAAGATGCATAAAATTATTGAGCGACAACAGCTCCGCCCGCTGCAGTTCGATCATCAGGCCTGTCATCCAGAAGATGATGAAGACTACAGTGACTCCATCCCATACGTACATGATCGCTCGAGGTCCTGCCTCCCTCAGGGCATAATAACCGACAAGCAGCCCGCCAATGAACGTGAAGGCTCCGCCCGCAATTCTCAGTGCAGTCAGGATTGCGGCGATAATTTTTCCGAAAACCCCGGCGCGCCTGATGCGGTTTGCAGTTAACCGCCGGCGGACCCACATATATGTTTTAAGGTGTTCCCAATTCATGGCAGGCTCTCATTGAGCCAGGAAAGCTTGTGTGTGGCATCCTCATCAGCCTCGACTTTTTCAAGAAATCTCTCCTCCAGGGAAATTCCCATTCGAAGATCATCCAGTTTTGCCTGCTCGACAAGTTTGCCCTTTGCAATAATACCTACATGAGTGCAGAGTTTTTCTACAACATCAAGGACATGGGATGTTAAAAACACTGTTGAACCCCGTTTGATGAAGTCCAGCAGCATATCACGAATAGCGCGTGAAGTTACGGCATCCACACCTTCAAAAGGTTCATCCAGAAACAGCAGATCCGGGTTGGGAATCAGCGCGGAAGCCAGCGCCAGCTTCTTTTTCATGCCATGGGAATACTCGACGATAAGTTTCTTTTCGACATCAAGCAGCCCCAGCAGATTCAGGAGTTCGTCAATGCGTTTTCGTATGGTTTCGGCAGGGACCATGTACATTCGCCCGATAAACGTGAGGTGTTCGCGGGCCGTCAGGTTATCAAAAAGCGCCAGGTCTTCGGGCACCACACCAATCCGCCGTTTGGCCTCAAGCGACTCTTTGAGATCCATTATATCCCTGCCCAGAACAGACGCTTCCCCACCCGACGCGGACAGCAGGCCGGTAAGCATTTTGATTGTTGTAGATTTCCCTGCCCCGTTAGGGCCGAGAAATCCGTAGAAGGTTCCGTATTCCACCTGTAGGTCGATATGATCGACAGCGTAAATTCCTTCAA
>CAZJOB010000534.1:0-298 GCA_964547435.1 uncultured Desulfatiglans sp.
GAGCGCATCGAGATAATCCCGCATGTCATGGGAGATCTGAAATACAACACCGTTGTCTGGATTCCTTCCATCAAGACCATATATGGAAGCGACGTACTCTTCAATCAGGCACATCCGTTTACCTGCGAGATTACTGCCGAAGAGAGAAAGCAGTGGTATAAGGATATAGAGATGCTTGAGGGATACGGGGCCGAAGTGGTTATTCCCGGTCACCAGAAACCGGGCATGCCATTTGACGCGTCCTGTTACAAATTCATGAAAGACTATCTTATCGCCACTGAAGAAGAACTGGAAAATA
>CAZJOB010000534.1:308-2320 GCA_964547435.1 uncultured Desulfatiglans sp.
AAGCACAACGGGCGATTTTTTCTATAACATGGCCATGCGGTTTCCTGCGGCCAATCTCCTTTTCCTGAGCAATGAGATGAATGCCGCTGTCTTTAAGGGCGGAAGAGACTGGGAATGGAGGGATGAAGAGGTAATTTAGCGTTTTACACGTAATCCATTCGTGCGGAAAACTCCGCACGAATGGATTATTTTATCTTTATTCTTTATCTTTGCTCATTTTCTGCCTGATTACGCCTGTCACGATAATAATGCCCAGAACAAGCATAATTCCAACCAGATAATAGGCAATAGCGGCGTCTAATAACGGAAGCATAATATATCTCCTTTATATCCTGTTTAAAGATCTACCATTTCTGTCCGCGATGGGTCAGTCTCCAGATAATGTAGAAAAATACAGACAGTCCCATAGTGATGCAAAATTGAATTATTAGAATTTTCCAAGGCCACGCCATTTTTATATCCCCTTTCAAAAAAATTAGTATGGTTTAGGCTGGTACATTCTCTTTCTGTTCAGCCGCTTTAAGTTGACGAAGATAACCGGGCTCTCCGGGTAAAATAAGGTTAAGGCCGATGCCGAAGATTATCGTTGCCAGGGTTGTCGGATAAATATTCAGATTCAATGATTCCAGGGATGGAGGCAGATTTATCAGACCGGGAACAAAGGTCCAGAGGAAATTGGCCCCGTAAGCCGCCAGCATGGTGATCCAGGCGGCCACCTTGTTAACCTTCCATGTCATCCCGATCAAATATACGCCGAATACCGGTATCCCGAATGAGAATGCCCAGAAAAATATAGAGAGCACCAGGTTCAGCTTCAGAGCCGGAATAATTACCAGCAGAGCGAGTACAAAGATCATAACCCTGGTCAGTATCAAAAAGGTCCTGTCACTCATATTCGGATTTACGGCACGCTTGAAGATATCATGGACTATCATATGAGACGATGCAAGAATCAACTGGGAAGTGGTGGAAAGCGTTGCCGCAAGAAGCGATATCATCAGAATGCCGACCATCCATTGCGGTAGGGCCGTAATAGCCAGTTTCGGCACTGAAAGTGTGGCGCCCGCAACAGCTATGGCTGGTATTGACATGCCGACCAGTGCCAGTATTACCCAGGGATAGGTGACCATGCCGTTTATAAAGGCGGCCCAGAACACACCGCGCCGGATATCCGATTCGGACCTGGCCAGCAGCATAGGCTGATACTGGGCCTGAGAAGCGCTGCACATGAATATTACAAGGAAAAAGCAGGGTATCAGCAGCGCCAGCAGTACGTCGGGTGAGAAATTGAGGATGTCGAGCTTAAGAGGGGTGCCTTCTTTCATGTAAAAATCGGCAACCGATTCCCATCCTCCGCGGCCGGAAAGCCAGCGGCCGGTGGCGAAGACTGCCGCGAAAGAACCCAGTATGAGCATTATGGCGTTGGCAAAGTTCATCCAGGCCACCTGCATAAGGCCCGCGAAAATTATATACAGAATTGTAAAACCCACTGCCAGCAGGATACACCAGGGTTTAAATGGAATGGCTTCACCCCCGAGGGCATAAAAGGCTGTGGCAGTTGCCAGTACCTCGGCAATACAGATGCCGATCAACTGACCAGGGAATATCGCAGCAATGAGCCAGCCGATGCCCTTTCCGAAGATCTTACCCATACCTTCGGGAAAGGTCTTTACATTAAGACGAAGAAACCAGGGTCCGAACCAGAGTAAAAAAAGCGGAACGAATAAACCGCCGCCTATAATCCCCCACCATAAAACAGAGGCGCCGAAACCCGCTGATGCCTCCCACAGAGAAAGGGTGTGACCACTTCCCAGCGGGGCAAGAACAAAGGCTGCAACGACAAGGGGCCAGGCAAGCGCCCCGCTGCCTGTTATAAAATCACTGCCGGACTTGACCTTTTTCCTTAGAAACAGACTAACTCCGACACTCAGAATAAGAAAATACGAGATTGCGATTACCAATGATGTTGACATTCAAATCCCTCCCTATCGAACAAATTTGTTTTTCTTTAA
>CAZJOB010000534.1:2330-2566 GCA_964547435.1 uncultured Desulfatiglans sp.
CATATTCCTTCAGAAGACGTAAAAAACCTGTCAACCTGTTGTCGAGTATTTGCAGCACGGTTGTGAACCGTGATAACTTTTTTAGTGTCCATCCAAAAACATAAAGTTTTTGATGGACACTGTCAGCACTTAGCTTAAGGCCCTATATAAAGGTATTCGCTGAAAGCTTCATCCAGGATTTTGCTGTTTCTGGATGGACACTATTTAAATATCAAAGAAATAATCTTATTGAAATC
>CAZJOB010000535.1:0-2561 GCA_964547435.1 uncultured Desulfatiglans sp.
GGGTATTTTATTAAAACAAATTTTATAAAGGTATCACTTCATTGCCATAAGTGCTGAATTTTGTATTCAAACTCTGATCTTTTGAGATAAGTTCCAGATAATCAATTACCTGTTTAAACCTGTCATCGTGTGACTTAAGAATTTCCGGCTGTGCTGTCTTTTTATTCACGAACGCAGGCAAAAAAGACACTTCCTGCAGAGAACCTTTGGAAATAACAGCTTTAACGATAATTGTCTTTTGAGAATCAGTTGGAAAATTATAAAGGGCTTCGAAATCCGGTATCCAGTCGGGATTGAGTTTCTGAATTTCCTTAAACCCCTTGCCTTCTGCATGAGCTTTGTCCATCCTCAGATCAACAGCAAAATTGCACAGGCTGTAGAAGATAACTCTTCCCTTATACACTTCAATGCCCTTAAGTATATGCGCATGATGGCCGAGTACCAGGTCTGCTCCTGAATCTATGGCCGCATGAGCCATTTCCCTCTGGTAATCCGCCAGAACAGCAGGAACAAAATGTATGCCCCAATGCATTGAAACAATAACTACATCCGAAATAGATTTTGCCTTTTTTATATCATCAATCATTGCCTGAAGGTCTTCTTTATTTGGGAACGTATGTATTCTGCAGGGAGTCCCGGGCTGATCATGTTCTATCTGTTCATAAAGAGTCCATGCTCTCATAGGGGCGCAGCCGGGCCGGCTCTCCTCAGCCCAGTAGCACATTGGAAGAATGGTATTATATGCGAGGAAGGATGTCTTATTTCCTTTTACGTCAAAAACTGCCGGTTTGCGCGCTTCCGCTATGTTTGCTCCTGCCCCTATAACCGAAATATTCTCTTTGCGCAGGGCGTCGATTGTATCGGCAAATGCTTCTTTTCCCCAATCCATGCAGTGATTGCCGGCAAAGGATACCAGGTTAAAACCGGCTTCTTTAACAGCGCGAGCGGCTTTCGGATGAACCATAACCGCATGCCTTGCCTGAGGAAGCCGGGTGCCTCGAGTGGAAAAAACCGTCTCCAGCTGACAGAAAGCTATATCGGCTTCGTTTAAAGTATCTGCCACAAACTCAAAACACTCTGAAGGATTCTCCCTGTCCGGAGCGATATCTCCGACAGCATAAAACAAGACTTCTTTATCAGTGTTTTCCATCCGGCTTTTAATCTCCTTTATAACTTCTGCTGTTCGGTTCTGGAAATAATCTCATCCTGCATTGGCGGAGTCAGTTTTACGAAATAGGCGCTGTAGCCGGCGACACGGACAACCAGATCCTTATGTTTTTCGGGTTCTGCCTTTGCTTCCATCATGGTATCTTTATCAACCACGTTGAACTGAATATGCTTGCCTCCCATATCAAAATATGCCGATATCATTGAGGCCAGCTTTTTCATGTCTTCTTCTTTCTTAAGCGCAGTTGGATGGAATTTCATGTTTAGAAGCGTGGCCTGGAACGCATCCTGATCAATCTTTGATGCACTTTTTAAAATCGCTGTGGGGCCGTGCGTATCCATTCCGCGAACTGGCGACATGCTGCCGTCCGCCAGACATGCACCTGCAGACCTGCCTTCGGGAGTTGCTCCTGTCTGCATGCCGCCAGGCCACTGGGAAGATATTGAAATCGCAGACGGTTTATGGGTTCCGCCTACCATAGTCGGCAGCCTGGAGGCTATCTGTGCAAGGCTGCTGTAGAGCTTAACAGCAGTTGAATCCGCATAGTCGTCATCGTTGCCGTATTTCGGCGCTGCAATGCAGTCTTTCTGCATTTGTTCGTAGCCGGCCCAGTTAGCGGCAAGCGCAGCCTTTATATCTTTCATCGAGTATTTTTTATCTTCAAATACGAGTTTTTTAACTGCAGTAAGCGAATCCGCGACATTGATCATCCCGACATTATTCAGAACAGCCAAGTTCTCGAGCAGGTATTTACGGTTAAGAATATTCTTGCCCAATTTTATGCCGTCTTCGGAAAGTGCTGTGCGAACCGGATCCGGGAACAGATCCGCAACGGCATTGTTGAACAAGTTGTTATATTCGGCATTAAGGCCTGAGAAATATTCAAACTGGGTATTGAAAGCATTAAAAAATTCGTCAAATGTTTTAAATGTTTCGGGATCGCCTGTCTTGGGACCAAGCTGCCTGCCGGTCTTCGGAAATACTCCGTTGTTCATCGTAATTTCAAACACCATTGACACAATGAACATGGGATACGCGCCTATGCGCGAATTGCCCGGGAGAGCGGCGTCCAGACATCCGCACATTGAATAATCGCGTGCTTCCTCGACAGGCACTCCCTGATGTTCAATAAAGGAAAGATAAGATTTATCTCCTATGAAAGCAGGCATGCCGATACCGGTTTTGACTACTTCAATACCTTTTAGCATCAGGGCTTCAGGTGTTTTATCATGAACCCTTATTGTAATTGTGTGATGAGGCACCGTGCATCTCCGGGCAGCTTCGAGAATTAAATAACTCAGCTCATTTGTCGCATCCCTGCCGTCCTTTGTCTGACCACCGATCGTAGCATTGTGCCATTTTGCCATGCCGGCGTTTTTCTGCCTCAGCTTGG
>CAZJOB010000536.1:0-2552 GCA_964547435.1 uncultured Desulfatiglans sp.
AAGACCACCCGGACCTGATACTTGCGGCCCTGAATCTGCTTACCGGTGATGGAGTTATTATATTTTCAAATAACTTCAGACAATTTAAAATGGATACAAAAAGACTGGGGCGTCTGAGCATAGAAGATATCACCCTGAAAACAGTTCCGCCTGATTTTGAAAGAAATCCCGGAATACATAACTGTTGGCTGATAAAAAAGCTGGAAAATCATTGAAAAGGATCAGGTTCTGGCAGTGCTTACCAGAACAAACAGGGATATAAAGTTCTGGAAGACCATCTGGGAAAAAGGATCGAAGGCGCTGAACGGATTTAAATTGAGCAATGAAGCAAGGGCCGCAATTACAGCAGGCGATGTCACCTGGATCAGGAACAATTATGAGTGGAATGATGGGGAATTAACCGAAGAGATATTAAAACCTGTTGAACATTTTCTGGAAATAGAGAGGTGGTAAACTGTCAAAAATGGAGATCATGAATGTGTAACAGCTTATGCGGAGCGTGAAAAGACTGAAGCGCACGCTCCGCACGATCTTTTTCTTAACCTACCTCCAGGGATCGATTCTTATTGAAACAGAAGGCACCATGCCTCCCATGCTGAAATAATTATTGTTTGAAGCGCCGGTTACAATAACCGTGAAGGTCCCTCCCGGCGGGGCTATGTAGAATCCGTCCCTCCCGGCATTTCCCTGTGCCTCCATGACCCATTTGGTGAATTTCTCCACTGTATCAAATCCCGCTTCGCTCACAAAATTGGCAATCGGCGGGCTCAGGACAGCGCATGTTCCGAAAAGTGAGCCGTCCTGTGTCTTGTAGATGTCCTTTATAATCTTGGGGTAGTTCATCTCATTGCCCCAGACATTGGCATGCCAGTTTTTGGCGGAAAGCACTCCCCAGCCGTTGAACAGGGTTACCACGTTCTCACCCTTTTTAAATCCCTCGGGTCTGGAGGCAGGCATTCCGGGAAAACTCCTCGCTCCTTCTCCCCTGCCTCTTCTTACAGAGAGGGGTTCCCACGGGGAATCCTTTTCATTCTCGGCAATAATGATATTTATGGCATTCATGGGATTTCCAACCGTGCCCATGTAGGTTGTTCCTACCTTGCCGCAGTTGCCCCCGTTTATGGACAGAAGGCTCCAGGCCCTTCCAATGGTGGTATTGGCGTGGGCGTATGGTCCCATGGCGCCGTAGCTGTAGTTAAGGCCTATTTCATCTCGTATATTTCCGTTTATCACGGCGCCCGCCACAAAGCCGTTGTCCGAAACCGAGAGGGCCTCTGTTTCTGTGGATGCTATGGCTAGCAGCACCGGCAGATACTCGGGTTTGGCGCCCGCCATGACCGCGTTAATAGCCACGGTTTTTACCGTGTAGGTCCAGGATTCAAATCCTCCCTTGTAGGGCGACATCGTTCCCAGCACCTCGTCCGGGTCATGACTGGTCCCGCCCAGCATCTCTGCCACCTTCTCCTCTGTCGGAAGGATTATGGGCATAAAGTCTGTGTATCTCTTTTCAAGAAACAGCCTCTGAAGCTCATCTGCTGTTCCAGTGAATGTCTCAGGACCTTTGCTGCGTTTGATCTCACCGGTCTTCTTTTCTTCCGCGGTCAATGGCCTGGTCAGCTTATCAACTATACCCTGCAATACCTGTTCTCCGGTAAGGGGGTTCCTGCCCAGGACAACGTCTTTACGCAGTTGTTCCCCTGTTTTTCCCCATACAGGCCCCTGTATCCACTGAATCCTTATTCCCGGCATTCCGGCGGTAAGGGCCACATCCTTCAACTGTTCCAGAAAGCTTGAAACCACGAGTGGGACAGCGGGTTTTCTGTATTTTGTTTCATGCTCTATCGCCTGCCTGGTGACCCCAGGCGCGCAGGCGCTTCAGTGCCCTGTGGCGATAATAATGGCGTCAGCCTCTCCTGCCGCCGGGTCCTGGTTCATGCTCATGGCCCCTGCCGGCTTTTCATTATAGATGAACTTTGTATTCGGGAATTTTTCCTTCATTACCGCGATCAGTTCGGGTAGAAGCACGCTGGTTCCCGGATAGCCGTTATTATCCACGTATATGGTTTTGCCATCAAGCGCGTCCAGGCGGGGCGCCATTGGTATAAGCTTTATGGGCGGGGGTGTGCCCAGAGGATTCAACACAGTGAGAACAGGATCTTTAACATCCGCCGCCTGAACATCGGTCTGCGCATGTATCCCGGCAAGGGCAATACACAGCCCGATAAACAAAATTTTCACAACAACATTTCGAAGTCTCATGCCTTATTCCTCCATTCATTTGGGTTGATATAAACAAAACTTCATAAACAGTATTGCTACTGCCGGTTTTTGTCAATTTTTAAAACATTGTTTAAATTAAGGATCAATTCGAATTTCTCAAAGGATTAATGACCTGTCTTATTGAGAAATTTGCCAGGTAACTTATCTACAGCCGCGCCCCATAACTGTCACCCTGAGCGAAGCGAAGGGTCTCTATTTTATGACCAGTTACATGCCAGATCACGCCATTCAGATTAACAGATTCATGAGAGATTCTTCGCTTCGCTCAGAAT
>CAZJOB010000537.1:0-2539 GCA_964547435.1 uncultured Desulfatiglans sp.
AGCATCTTTTTCCATTTTCCGGTTAAAAACCTCAGATAAAAGCCGATCCCCAGCGCCGACGCGTAAAGTGTCGCAAAGAGCCAGCAGACCATTATGCCGAGATCAAATATGGCAATCGCCATATAAGTTGGAATTACCATAATAGCCCAGGAGATTATTACCGACATATACATTACAAATTTTGTATCTCCGGCGCCTTTGAGCGCGGAGGAAAAGACGATGTTCATTGTGTCAAACAGGGAATAGACTGCAACAAATCGAAGGAGTACCATGCTTAAACCGGCTATCTCGGCATATTCCCCGGAACCGGCCTTCAAGGCAAAGGGGGCTATGAAGATATCGGGAATTACAACATAGGCAATGGAAATAGCGAGCATGTAAAGAAATGTCAGATGAAATCCTGAATAGCTGCTTTTTTCAGCCATATCGGGTCTGCCTTTGCCAAGGAACTGCCCGACGAGCACGGAAATGGCAATGCCGCAGCCCAGCATCGGCATAAACGCGAGTGTGTTTATGTTAAAGGCGATATTGGTGGCAACCAGGCTTATTGTGCCGAGGCGGCCGAGGATAAGCAAAAAGGTGGTAAAGCCCGCCATTTCGAGAAAAAACTGCATACCTGCCGGCGTGCCGAAGCGCAGGATTCTTGTCAGCAGTTCCCGGTCAGGCCTCCATCCTTTCAGGGTATGGAATATTCGTTTCTGAGTCCCGGAAGATATAAGAAACAAAAAGGTAAAAAGGGTGAATATGCTCGCGATAACAGTGGCTATGCCCGCGCCTTTGATACCCATTTCAGGAAACCCGAATTTTCCGAAGATGAAGATATAATCCAGGATCAGATTTAATAACGTGGCAAGAAGATTTACCCACATTACGGGCCAGGGTTTGCTCCGGCCTGAAAAATAGCCTGAGACAGCAGATGACGCTATGGCAGGAAAACCGCTCAGACAGAGAATCTGAAAATAGATTACTTCATCCTGCTGGATGAGAGGTTCATGGCCGAAAAAGGAAAAGATCGTCTTTGAAAAAGGGATAAGGCATAGCATTACTATCCCTCCCCCCAGTGAGATATATATCCCCTGCCAGATGACCGGCCCCACCCTGTTATATCTGGCAGCGCCGTAATACTGGGCCACAAAGACATTGGTGTACCCGGCAACTCCAAGAAAAAAACTCATAAAGGCGAGTGACATCATGCTTGCCGGCATGGATGCTGCTATTGCCTCGGGTGAATACCACGCGAGAAACATCCTGTCCACAAAATGCAGTACAGAAGTGGCGCCTGTGCTGATGATAAGGGGGACCGCAAGGACAAGCAAGTCCCTGTAACCTCCTTCTGATTTCCATCTTTTAATAATCCTGTTCATTAAATCGACTAGCTATACATCTTCCCCTGGTTGGTTGCAAAATGAAAGACCGGTCTTGTTATGCTCAATATATTCAGCGGGCAATGGACAATGCCTGCGGGAATAAATGCCAGGAAGCTCTCCCTCATCAGGTTTCGTTCATTGTCGATATAAAACTCGATCTCAGCGCCCAGGTCATGCAGGTCCTTGGGGTCTGTGCCGAAAAAACCTATTACCTCGTCATAATCATGGGTATGGGGATCAGGAGAGCTGTCATCCTTTTCGCTGGTGGGCCAGAACCAGACTACCTCAACATAAAATGCTCCGGGAATGACTTCACTGTCCAGATAGAACAGGCGGGTGCTCCTGTCGGCTGAGAGATTCCCGCCCCAGTCGGGCACAGCAAGATTCTTTTTGGGTTGAGTAACAATATATTTTCCATGTTCCGATTTGGCCATAAGATGAGTGCCTCCTTCTCTATAAAATAGATAAACACTAGCGTAGATACATAAAAGATTGTTGAACTCGTAAAAAGTCCGATTTTCTGGTTTGTCATTCCGGAACTTGATTCCGGAATCCAGTGTTTTCAGATAGTTATGGATTCCCGCCCACGTTGGAATGATGCTTTAGAGACTTTTTACGAGTTCAACAAGATTAAGTCAATGATATTCTTTATCAGATATGTCTGATTCCTGCGCCTTTGATCAGCTACATCGGAGCAAAATGATAATCTGTGAACTTTATCAATGTCATTCTGCGATTTGAATACCTAAGCCTGTTTCACCTGGGCCTGCCCCGACATCGTTTTCAGGAATCCCTGAATTCCAACTTTCACCGCTATTCTACTGGCCCTCCAGGTCATTTAGTTATCCTCCTCCATAATTCTATGACTCCGATTGAAGAATCCACTTCATCATCGTCATTCCCGCAATTTTCAGGCGGGAATCTATTTTTTTCATTTTTCACCACGATGTTAATTTTTTGACAAACACACCTTTAAAATAATACAGACATCACTTGGTCTTCACATATTATTCCATTATACCGAGATAATAGGATGGCATATCCTCTCCGATCCACAACTATTTTCTTAAGCAGCAAAAAAAATCTTGACAAACAATCCAAACATCCTTTATTAACCAAAACATATTCATCCTACGGTCCCTGAACTCACTTTTGGAATTCTTTGAGGAGAG
>CAZJOB010000538.1:0-2533 GCA_964547435.1 uncultured Desulfatiglans sp.
TCGGAATCAGGTGAAGGTGATAATGCTCAACTACCTGACCTGCGCCTTTTCCATTCAGTTGCAGGACAGCTACTCCTGTGGGATCCAATACATCTTTTATTGCCTTTATCACTTTTTTTGAGGCAGCATGAATCGCGGAAAGAGAATCTTCATCTATCTCCCATAAATCCCTTGCATGTTTCTTTGGTATCAGGAGCGTATGACCATCGGATATTGGGTTAATGTCCTCAAATGCAAAGACCTTTTCATCTTCATAGACCTTGAAACTGGGTATTTCTCCTCTAATAATCCGGCAAAAGATACAATCATCCATGTTTTTCTCCTTTCAGCAAAGTAAGGGTATAGCAATATTGATGAACTTGTAAAAAGTCAATTTTCTTTGTTTGTCATTCCGGAACTTGTTGAAAATCCCGATGCTGTTTTCGGGGCCTGCAGGGTCGTAGCCTGGATTCCGGAATCCAGTATTTTTAACTACTTATAGATTCCCGCCTGCGCGGGAATGACGTTTTCGGGACTTTTTACGAGCCTGTCAATAATACAATCTGTGAAATATCATGTCGAGCATTTTATTATCTTAAAACGTGTCATTCTGACCCATTTAAAATTGTCATTCTGAGTATTTTAAAATTGTCATTCTGAGCGAAGCGAAGAATCTCTCATGAATCTGTTATTCCTGTATGGCGAGATCTCGCATGTGAATGGTCATAAAACAGAGACCCTTCGCTCCGCTCAGGGTGACAGGCATCGGGCACGGCTGTAGATAATTTGCTTGGCAAATTTTCAATTAAAAAAGGTCATTAATCCTTTGAGAAATTCGGATTGACCCTTTTAAAACGGTCATTCTGAGCGAAGCGAAGAATCTCTATCATGATCATGAATCTGTTATACCCGAATGGAGTAATCCGTCATGTGAATGGTCATAAAACAGAGACCCTTCGCTTTGCTCAGGGTGACAGGCACCGGGCATGGCGGGACAGGTAGCTAAAAGCTGAATGCTGACAGCGTCCATCAAAAACTTTATGTTTTTGGATGGACACTATTTACAAATCCCTGCTGATGCGTTCAACCATTCTGCACAACGAAGAGAGTGCAGGATCTGAAATCACATCAAGCATGCGATAAAGAGACCTGACTGCTGCTGGTATGTATTTTTCAAAATTGTCTTTCCCCTGGTTCAGAGTAAGATATGAATACGCGCCAAGGATCTGAAGGTTTCTCAGTATGGCTATATAGGGATAGGTCTTCTCAAAATTACAGGCCAACCCATTGTCTATCCGCCTCAGGGATCTAAGGTAATAATCATACAATTCCTTCCTTATATCATCAGTCAGATCCACATAAGGATCAATGAGCAGCGACGCAAGGTCATAGGCAAGGGGCCCCAGTCTGGCGCCCTGCCAGTCAATTATTCCGAATCCTTTTAAAGTGACCATGATATTTCTGGACTGAAAATCCCGGTGCATGAAAAAGATATTTTCTGCTATGGATGCCGACCTTATAAGGTGTTCAAATGATTCTTCAAGATGGTCAACTGAATCTTTCAGGCCGAGGTAATTTACAAGAAAGCTATCCCTGAAATACCAGGCCTCTTTTTCACGCATGACTGAACTGTCATAAACCCTTGTCTGGCAGCAGTAATCGGTATTGAAACCTATAGCGCCTTCAATCTGAAGCCTTAACAGCAAATCAATTAATTCCTGATATATGGCAACAGGATTTGCAGCGGTTTCCGCATAATCCTGCAGATTTTTATTCCCCATATCCTGCATTATAAAAATGCCGTTTCGTGAATCATATTCATATATCTCAGGCAATGGAAACCCCTTTTCAAAAAGGTGTTTTCCTATCATATGATAGGCGATATTTTCCTTTTCAAGCATCGGATCAGCAGGAAAATTTTCCATAATCACAAATGATTGTCCTGATTCCGGGACAAGCATCCTGAAAAATGATCTTTTAGATCCGTCACCGGCAAGGGGATATATGCTGAATCCATCAGAAGGAACATTTATTTCATTAAGAAATTGGGAAACAATATTGTTAATCGATTTTCCGATGTCCATAATTTTCCTGAAAACAGATCTATAAGTAGTTGAAAACACTGGACCCCGGCTTCCGCCTTCGCGAGACGCGACATAGCGCTGCTTCGGCGCGACGTCGGTTCGCCGGGGTGACGAAATATGGTATTTTTCGACTTCTAAGGAAGTCAAAAGCAACTTGGTTTCTCATAGATTGCTACGAAGCGGTATAATCCACTTTTTTATAAGTTCATCAACCCTTCCCTGTTTCCCTTTGCAAATGAGGAGCCAACCCCTCCCTTAAATCCCCCTGCCCCCTTTGCCAAAGGGGGAAAGATAGTCCCTTCCAACGAAATCGTCGGCTTCGTTTCATATAGGTTGCACCAAAGCGACATAAAACAGCTTTTTATGAGATCATCAATATTGACAGACTCGTAAAAAGCTTAATTATACCGCTTCACGGCAACCTATGAGAAACGAAGTCTTTAACAGTATCCGTGAAACGTCACATTGTG
>CAZJOB010000539.1:0-2510 GCA_964547435.1 uncultured Desulfatiglans sp.
CCGTAGCAGTGCTACTGCGGAGGACGGGCGCTCAGGGTGACAGGCATCGGGCACGTCTGTAGATACTTGCTTGGCAAATTTCTTATTTAAAACAGGTCATTAATCCTTTGAGAAATTCGAATTGACCCTTATAAATCATATCAGGTTGTTACGTGTGACAAAAATAATTGTTATATTGTGCCATAATTATGACATTTCAGGTCCAAATTATTGACGAAAGTGTCAGTATATTGATATAAAAGCGCCTTTTCCTGTAGTAAATATTTTTTAACAAAAGCTGTCTGCCGCGGTATCTGTGTCATCAAATATCTGAAAAACACGATGGAGTCTTGTCAATTCAAAGATTCCTCTCACCTGTTCCTGCAAAGATGATATCTTAATATCACCCCCCAGTTTATTGACAAGACGAAGACATGAGACAAGGCTTCCAAGTCCGGAACTGTCTATAAAATCAACAAAACCCATATCCAGCACAATGGAAGACCTGTTGTTTTTTACCAGGGAATTTATGTTTTCCTTGATTAAATTTTTGGAAACAGCGTCAAGTCTGCCCTTGATAGTCAGGATATCAACATCTCCTTTTGTCTGCTCAATTATCTCCATTTTTGGCTCTCCTTTTTTTACAAAACAATCAATTCTGGTCGATCGATAAAAATTTTGTCATGGCAAGACAATTTACTCCATCTTTTGTGCTATATTCAACTTTATCCATAATCTCTTTTATGAGGGCAAGCCCACGCCCGTTTTCAGGAATATTATCAATATCTTCTCTGTCGTCCAAAAAAGCAAGAACTGCCTTATCCAGTATTTTGATGTCCATGCTATTTCCACTATCATATACCTTTAGTGTCATGGCATTATTATCATATTCCAGGGTAATTTCCACTTTTTTCAGAATGTCGCCTTCATAGGCGTATATTATACTGTTATTTATCGCTTCAACCGCGCAAAGCTCTATTTGACAGGCATCAGTATCGGAAAGGCAGAGGAATAAACATAAGTTTTTTATTGATATGCCGACCAGTGCTACATTTTCAAGATCACTGTCAATAATAAATTTTATTTTTCTCACAAATAGACCCCTATTGATAATAAATTCTGTTAAATATTATTAGGGCATCGCGATAAATAATCATGTCATTTCAATAGCCAGCAGTGATATGTCATCCTCAAATTCATCACCGCCGTTCCATTCACTGATCCTTTCATGAATAATGCCTGTCAATTCTTTGAGGGTTTTATCACGATTCAGGCTTGCCAGTTCAATAAGCCTGTTAATTGAAAACCTTTCATTTGCGCTGTTTTCACACTCAGTAACACCATCTGAATAGAGGATTAAACGGTCTCCCCTGCTCAAAAATAATTCGTGTTCATCATAATCCGCATCGGCAAATATGGCTACAGGATAACCTCCGGAGCCGACAAGCGAGATATCGCCATCCTTTTTGATATGGATGGGAGGAGGGTGACCTGCCTGGGTGAATTTAACCCGGCCTGTGCCGGCGTCAATTATTCCATATATCATTGTAAAATACTGCATGCTGTCGTCATCCACCTGGAAACGCTGATTAAGAGAGCTTACAACATCTGCGGGCCTGGTTATTTTGTAATATGGCGGGGAGGTCATTAACTGTTTTAACGGATTATCCCGGTGGTCTGAAGGCGAAAGTATTCTGCTCAGAGTCACTGAAAGCAGGGCCGATGTGATGCCGTGCCCCGCGACGTCAAGGAGATAAAAGCCTACATGGTCTTCGACCAGTCTGAAATAATTAAAGATGTCCCCTGCGATATATGTCGCGGGCAGAAACAGCCAGCCAAATTCTATCCCTGAAAGGTTTGATTCGGATTTAGGCAAAAGACTTGCCTGTATCTTTGCTGCCGCCTCAAGATCCTTTTTGATCACTGAGAGGGCCTCTCTGAGCCTGGAGTTTTTTTCTTCTATGTCTTTTTCAAGCTGAAGTATCCTTTCACCCGCCCTTATCTTGACATAGAGTTCATCCTTGTCGTATGGCTTGACAATAAAGTCATCGGCGCCTGCCTCAAGACCCTCAATCATGGATTTCTTTTCATCCTTGGAGGTAAGTATCATTATATAGACATAATGTGAAAAATCGGCTTCTCTTATCTTTCGGCAAAGCTCAAGGCCGTCCATTACCGGCATAAGCCAGTCGGTTATCACAAAGTTCACATTGTTCATCTGAAGGATATTCCATGCCTCTTTCCCATCCGCTGCGGAAAGGACCTCATAGCCCAGTTTATTGAGGAGCTTGGACAAAAGCACTCGAGATGGTGCATTATCATCTGCAATTAGTATTCGCATGAGAAAAAATTATACAAGAACTGTGCCAAAGTTTTTACTCTTGACCAAAAGGGGTTGCAGCAGGCTGTATAACAACGGTACATGGTTTAAGGTATAAGGTATACGGTGAAATAAAAAGTGGTTAATCCGAATTTTTCAAAGGATATTACCCTGTTTTATTTAGAAAATTGCCAGGCAAGTTATTTACAGC
>CAZJOB010000540.1:0-2495 GCA_964547435.1 uncultured Desulfatiglans sp.
TTTAAAAAAGCCTTGACAGACGACACGTGTCGTTGTAGTGTGACTACACTTGTCGTTTTAATGTCCATTTACAGAAAAGGACTTTAACCATTGCTAAAAATCATCATGAAAGGAAGATTAAATGAAAAGGGTACTTGTTCTTATTTTTATTCTGTTTCTGGCAGGCTGTGTCTCTAAGTTTAATGTGGAAAAGGCAAATACATATTTACTGTCTCATCCGAATAGACCTGATCATATTCAAGAAGCCATTTCTGTTGGGACAGTTGTTCAGGGGATGAATGAAGAAGAGGTTGCCATATGTATGGGAAAACCTGATACAATAACAACCAGACAGAGCAACCTATCGAACATGAAATCTATAATTTGGTGTTATTTTGACGGGGCGCCAACAAAAAGGGTTTGTATTTGTTTCATTAATGGAGCTGTGGGAGAAGTCAATGAATTTACTCAAACAGGTATGCCGGTTGTTACTGTTAATCCTGGACCAGTTATAACGCCGTCCAGGAGCCCACATGTTATTGTTCAACCCAGACCAATTATAATAAATCCCCCGGTCAATAGGAATTGTCCATCCAAATAACGAAAGTAACGAAAGGATCTTTAACCATGTTCGATAAATTACCAAAACTGACAGACCCTGAATTTGAAATAATGAAAATAGTATGGGACCGGGGGCAGGTCACTATTAATGAAGTGCTTGATGCAGTCAATTCCATGCACAATCGTTATTTAAAAAGAACCACTATTCAGGTCCAGATGAAGCGTCTTGAAGAAAAAGGCTGGCTCAAACATCATGAGGATGGAAGAAACTTTTTGTATGAGGCTACCCGTGACAGGGAAGATGTGGCAAGGGAAATCACTGGTGATATTAAAAAGAGGATATTTGACGGCTCTTACGCAAACCTCGTCAAGGCATTGTTCCATGGGGCTGATATAAAGGGGGATGAGTTAAAAAGAATAAGAAAGATTTTAGATGACTATGAAGGGAAATAGATTATGGATCTATATTCTCTGGTTACAAATATTAGATCAGCAGAGTTTATCTTTAATCTCTTGTTGCAGGTAATTGCCGTCTCCCTGATTGGATGGGCAGTAATGAAGATATGGAGACCCAGGTCTGCACCTGCCAGGAGTGCGGGATATCTGGCCGTATTGATCTCACTTGCGATCCTTCCTTTAATTACTTTCATGTTTAACAGTACCCAGATCGCATGGTTTCAATCAACAATAGAACTTCATCAGCCATACACGCAGCAATATGAAGAGCCTTTTTCGCATGCTGCACAAAACCCTGAAGGAATATCAGTAGGCGACAACAGTCAATCTGAAATACACGAAAGCACTTTTAAGAAAAACCTCACATCTTTTATGAAAGGTGACTGGATTCCCCTTGCAGTAAATATATTCGGGGGAATCTGGATAGCAGGGTTAATAGTTTTTATTTTGCGCCTGGGTTTTAAGCTCTCCTTTTTAAAAGGCTATATGCATAACCTTAAAACTGATGACAGTGAGAGGCTGAGAAAAATTTACAGCACCATCAAACATGTGTTTAAAGACAGGCCCATGCCTGAAATCTATTTTTCTTCTTCTCTTTCATCGCCTGTGACAGTTGGAATCATAAAGCCGGTAATGATCCTTCCAATGGAAGTGGAATACATTGCAGATGATGAATTAAAAAGCATTCTTTTACATGAACTAGCCCATATTTTTCATGGTGATAATTTTACAGGATTTTTCCAGCACGTTCTGTCCTCGGTTTTCTGGTGGAATCCGATTATTTACCGGCTCAATTCCGAATACTCCGATTCCAGGGAAGATGTTTGTGATAATTACGCTATCAATGTATTGAAAAGCCCCAAAAAATACGCAGCCACCCTGCTGAATCTTGCGGAGAAAACATGCCTTTTTTCCAATATGCCTGCCGCGGCAGGGATGTCTTTTTCCCGAAAATCTCTTGAGCACAGGGTGCTGGAACTTATAAAGAAAGATCGGGATTTAAGCACACTAATCAAACCATCATTGATCCTTCTCTCATTGACAATTTTAATTCTTATATCTTACTTCGGACTTGGAATGAGAATATGTTTTGTGGATAAGGATGATTCCGGGAGAATTGAATACTCTAAAGAGAGTCAAAAAGCGAAAATCAATTACACTATTGATCCGTCTCCCGGAGAAGGCTGGCAGGAAAGACCCAACGTACCATTTAACGATTTTCTTTTTGTTCTTCCAGAGAAAGAGGCAATGATATATGTGGCTGGTATTCCTGCCACTGAGGGAAGCCGATGGATGGACGCTGAAGACTTTTTCAGGGTCTGGAGTGAGGGAATGCAGGATAAATACCACTATAAAGATTTTAAAATTGAATCGAGTGGAAAAACAACATTTGACGGCCGTGAAGCATATTATGCCACTTATGAATTCGTGTTTAATTTCAACAGCAAAAAAGAGAAGGTATATATTATTCACGATGAGAAATCTTTTTACCGGTTTCG
>CAZJOB010000541.1:0-2493 GCA_964547435.1 uncultured Desulfatiglans sp.
ATTTTGTCATTTTTTCACACAGCCTGAAAAATCTCTGTCTGTGCTGAATAAGGGTTGAGATAACATCGGTCAGCGATTTTCTTTCCAGAACCAGTTCTTTTTCCATACCCTCTATACTGTAATCGCCGGCATTAAGTGCTGTGAGTTTTTCTCCTGCTATCCAGTTTTTAAACCTGCTGAAATCAAAAGGTTCTTTTTCCCGTGTGTCAACAAGGACAACAGGCTTTGGTATTTTTCTTGTAATGCTGTGCCCGTCACGTTTTACTATTAACCGGCCCTGTGGGGGCGGAGCAGGCTTGCATTCCATTTTGTATGTCTCCTATCCTATTATGCATTCGGCATTTTAATTAAACCAATGTTTTCCTTAATAGATAAACCCGAACAGCCACAACGGGATTTTATTTCCTGTTCCCAACTCTATATCATCAACCGCCAGATAGCCTTCCGTGATGCCCTTCAATTGATCTGATTGTTTACTTTTACCGCCAATTTCAAAAGTATACTTTTGATCCACAATAAAATCACCATGCTCTGAAGCAGCCACACTGTGAAACAGGGTTAGCATATTGATAAAAAATGTCTCCCTTATATTACCGATATTTTCTCTGCCTTTATGACTTATTGCATAGACCTGATTTGGATTATTAAGATAAATCTTTGCGGGTTTCTCCATTGACCTTAATTTGCCTTCCTTTTTATACAGGCAGGTTATAATTCCACCGATATCAAGATAATGGAGATAATTTTTTAAGGTCCTTTCATCCGATATTTCTACTATCTTTTTAAGTTTCCTGAGATCAGGCGTAAAGGGCACAGATTCGGCAATAACAGACAGCAGTCTTTTAAGCATCTTAATACTTGTGCCGTTAAGTGTCGGATATATCGCAAGCAGATCGCTTTCAATTATTGTGTGAATGCACTGTTCAAGGGTAATGTAATAGAGAGAAATATCCTTGTACTCATAAAAATAAGGGAAATATCCGAATTGAAGATATTCTTTGAAAAGTGCGAGAATTTTTTTATTATCCTTCTCCAGTGATTCTATGATCTTTAATGAAGCTCTTTCGTGATCTCTGATGATATCATCGAGTGATAGAGGCTCTGTAATTTTTCCCTGAGACAGATCGATATATTCCCTGAAGGAGAGTCCTGAAATTTTATACTGGATTGCACGCCTGCTTAGATCATGACTTCCTTTGTATATTTCCATTGCCGAACTGCCGGAGGCAATGATCCTCAGCTTCGGGAAACTGTCATATATGCTTTTTAACTCTTTTGACCACTCAGGGTATTTGTGTATCTCATCAAAACATATAAGTTCTCCGCCCAGGTTATGGAATTCTTCAGATATATCATAGAGAGTCCTGTTCCCGAGAGTAAAATGATCGGCAGGGATATAAAGCGCCTTTTTGGTAAATATATCATTTTTGTATAGGGATAAAATGTGTTGAATAATAACAGTTGTCTTGCCTGCCCCGCGAGGTCCCATAATAATGGAAAACCTGTTGTCCATAGGGTATTTTTTTAAAAAATACCGGGAATAGGGTCTGTTGAAGTTCTTTAAAAAATATCTGCTCAAAAGAAAAAGATCATCAAGCATTTCATTACTCCATATTCCATATAATGTTAGGACTGAAGAACTATTTTTACCCGTTTAAATAGGAATTGGTTACTACTATAATCGTTTATTATTAGTAATGCAAGACTATAATTATCGTTTTAAAAGTTTTCGGTGTCATTTAATGGATTAATAGCCGCGGGATTAATCAGTTATTATCACGTTTCTGCCGCATAGCACCCCGACCTGTCTCAATAACCTCCAGCCTTCCTTCTTTTCTCAATGCCTCAAGAATTACCCGAATCACATGCCCCGGCAGATTGCGTTAATAAGGTAATGCTGTATGGGTATCAGGTTAAAAGCATCTACATAACCTTACGCTATCTTCATTTATGTCAAGCGCAAAGACCTGACACCTATGTTATACTTCATTCCTTAAAAAGGGAGTTCTTATCAACGTTTATTGCAGAGTATAATTATCCCATACCCTTAAATTTATTGACCTTTTAAAATAGAATCATTATTGATCAGTAAATAGCAGGAAATAATCATAAAACTTTTTCATGAGGAGGAATCATGAGCTGGGTATCAATAGACTATGACAAATGTACGGGTTGTGAGACGTGTGTTGAAGGATGCGGCAGATGTTTTTTTATTGAGGATGAAAAGGTCAGGGTGTTTGCAGATATAAACTGCTGCACTCTTTGCGGCCGATGTGTTGCCCTCTGTCCGACCGGAGCAATAACCCATACAAAAATGAACATGGATAATTTCCATAAAATTCAGAAGGATAAATTTATAGAGCCCGATGATTTCTTTGACTTTTTAAGGCAGAGAAGGTCACACAGGGCATTTACAGATAAAAAGATACCTGAGAAAGACATTAAAAAACTGGTTGATATTGTGAGATACGCCCCAACCGGAACAAACAGCCA
>CAZJOB010000542.1:0-2480 GCA_964547435.1 uncultured Desulfatiglans sp.
TATATGTCAATAACTTAATTATATGGGCAATTCTGTTAAAGCGAAGATATGGCATACAAAGATATTGTTTTATATGTGATGAGCGGCACAGGGAATACTTACCGGGTTGCTCAATGGATGAAAGAGCTGGCCGAAGCCCGCTCTGTGCCCACAGAAGTCATGATGATAGATGACATGACACAGGCGAACAGACAGGAACGCCGGAAAAACCGGTTGTTCGGTATCATGTTTCCCGCTCATGGACTCATGGCGCCCTGGTCCATGATCAAGTTTCTGTTTCGAATGTCTTCGGGAAAGGGATCTCCCGCGGTTATCGTTTCCACGAGGGGCGGAATCAAGCTGGGACGTTTCATTATCCCAGGCGCTGTGGGTATCGGCAACTTTATGGCCGCCATAATCCTGTTACTGAAGGGTTACAGGATAAAGGGCCTGTTCAGTCTGGATATGCCCGCGAATATGATCAACCTGCACTGGGGAATGAATTCGAAGAATGTCGAGAGTATTTTAATCCGGGCCAGAAAAAAGATCGAACCGGTGATGGTCCGGCTTCTTGAAGGCCGGCGTGTGTTTTTTATCGGCAACAACCTCTGGGAACTGGGATGGTCTGTACTGTTATTCTGGATTGTTCCCCTGTTCCCCATTCTGTACCTGCTTATAGGTAAACTATTCATGGCGAAACTCATGTTTTCGGACAACAGATGCAACGGCTGCGGTTTGTGCGCCACGTCCTGCCCCAATCAGGGCATTGTGATGAAACAGATCAGAGGTAAAATGCGCCCCTTCTGGACCTGTCACTGTGAGGCATGTATGCGATGCATGGGATTCTGTAAAAAAGAGGCCATTCAGGCTGGCCATTCATGGGGCGTTTTGCTCTATTATATCACTTCGGTCCCGGTTATTACTTTTTTTATAAACAGGACCGGTTTGTTGTTCCCCCTTCCGGTTATTGAAGGTTTCTGGTTAAGGCAGTTAATAAACATAATATACATAATCCCCGCGATAATCACTTCATACAGCATCTTCTGGCTGCTTATTCAAATTCCGGTTATCAACGCACTGTTTGCATACACAACTCTCACGCGCTATTTTCGCCGCTACCACGAACCAGGAACCAGGCTGAATGATCTGTCAAATGATCCCTGAGTATTTATTCCCCTTCTTTTTAAAAGAGGGTTCAGGGGAGATTTTAAAAATGGCTCCTTGCGCCTTGCGCCCTGAGCCCTGCGCCCTATCCAAAACATCCCTTTGCCTTGCTGCCTGAAATACGTTTTTGGAAAAACATTGTCCTGATTTATTTTGGTACATAAAAGGGACAGATGATACTTTGATGCTGGGTCGGAGAATATTTTCAATCTGTTAATATTTGATGTTATATATTTTAAAATTTTGTTTCGCGAAATTGATGAACTCGTAAAAAGTCCCGAAAACGTCATCCCCGAGCAGTCGGAACCTGCAATTGAGGTAATGCCCGGTACAGCGGTAAGCAATCTGGTAATCCTGGGAAAAGGAGCATTCGGTTTACCTGGGAGCCACCTTCAACCTGGCCCACAGTGTAAAACAGATGCTCTATTTCAGGCCCCATAACGAATTTGAGGAATTCAGAAACTGTTACATGGTGGGCGGAGGCACGCACCCTGGAAGCGGACTTCCCACAATCTACGAGTCGGGGCTGATCTCAGCCGGACTCATAATGAAAAAGGATGGAATAGCACCATGATGATTAACGATTTTATTCAAAAATTCAGAAAGGTAAAAAATGAATAAAAGGGCAATAACAGGAATGTTATCCGGCGCTGCGCTGGGTGTCCTCTGTATCCTGGGCATGAATATCAGGATGGGTGATCAGGTCACAGCCGCTTTACTCTTCTCGGTCTGGTTAAACAGGCTGATAACGGGCATGATAATAGGGTTCTACACTCCCGTCTCAAACGGGATCATGCAGGCGATTTTAAGAGGAGCGGGTCTCGGTTTTATTGTGAGCCTCTCATTGTACACGGCTACTGATTTTCTTGATCTAACAGGATTCATAGCGGGAATAATCTACGGCATTATTATTGACCTGATATGCACAAGGTTTGGAGCATCTGAAAAGACAGTTTAAATATGATTGGTTAATTTACAGGTCTCAATTCTGTAGCGATCATTGACCCACTATCAGGATATCCCATTACTTATTCGACAGGCAAAACAGCCTTTTGCAAAGGCTGAATCACAGAATCCATCCTCTCATTCTCCGGTCTGTCTGCCGGACCTCGGAATTTTTTTGTAACCATCTTCATCTTTAGACGTTTTATACAAAAAGGGCTTATGGGATCCGGCACTCATCGTGACCGGAAAGCCCGCACACAAACTTATCTTTTGGAGGTAGATTATGAAAAAGACATTAATTATTTTAACAGCGGCAATGTTGACATTTTCTCCTTTGGCATACGCCGGAGGGGGAAAAGGAATGAGTGAATGAGTGAATGAGTGAATGAGTG
>CAZJOB010000543.1:0-2466 GCA_964547435.1 uncultured Desulfatiglans sp.
GCTGTCCGAGAATAGCTCATGGCGTCATTCCCGCGAAGGCGGGAATCTATAAGTGTCTGAAATGACTGGATTCCCGCCTTCGCGGGAATGACCAAAAGGTGAAACAAATGCATTCTCGGACAGCCTCCTAGTCAATCGCTTACAATGAAGGATTCGAATTGCATAAAACAGAATCCCCTTCGGCACGCCTGACAAGCTGATTTTTCGGCAAAACGCAACTGCACTTCGGTCATGGAATGAAGAGCGCCGGGGCCTCTTAGGTTCCCAGGTGCAACTGGTTTTGTGCATTTATTTTAAAACCATCTCAAACGAACTGACAGGCAGGCTATTTACTGCCTTGAGCGTGCATTCTCCCCCATCCGACCAGCAGTAGCGAAGCTTAGCTGCATTGGGGAGCGAATCCAGGCTTATTTTTACCCTGCTGCCGATCTGAATAGCCTTTGTGAACACACAGCTTCCTTCAGAATCAGTGCACAGGCTGAAACCATCCACATCCTTTTCCTCGTCACTTGATTCAAGCGGCGGCGAAAAATCCAGAATAACGTTATTTGAATCCATGCCCAGAATGTCCGCTTCTACTCCATCTGCCACACCTTTACCATACAGCGCCTTTGCAACCCTGGCCGCTCTCACTCCTACAATCCATTTGTTATTCGGGTGAATATCCGCGTCATTACCCACATCATGTGTTACCACAAGGCCTGTCAAATCATCCTTGATCGCGACCTGCTGCTGCGCGTGGCGCACCATTGCCCAGCCCGATTCCACTGGAGTGGTGGCTTTCATGCCATAATTCGGAAGCTGTACAATAATAAATGGAAAACTATGTTCAAAGCGGGAACGCCAGTCGCTGATGAGTGCTGAAAGGAGACTCCGATAGGTATGACTGGATTCGGTATTGGATTCCCCCTGGTACCAGATAACCCCTTCGGGCTGTAAAGGCTTAAGGGGTGAGATCATGCTGTTGAACATGCCTGTGATACCTGAAACGCTCTCCCAGGGGCTTCGGGGAGGAAACCCTGTTTCGGGCGGAATAAAGAGGTAATGCCAGTCACTGCCCAGGGGCAGAAATTCACCATCATCAAACCTGATGCCCACTTCTTCGGCAGGTCCGGTCATACCGCCCGCGCCCCAGGTATTGAGCACATTCACCGTGATCTGGTTTGTACCCTTCTTAAGCACATCTGCTTCAAGCAAATATTCCCTTCTGGTGCCATATCCAAAAGAGTTATTTACAAACCTCCCGTTGATCCATGTGGAGTCAACTTCATCTATATTTCCAAGAATAAAGCTTGCGCCTTTTGCCTGCTGATCCGAAGTGAGTTTAAATCTCCTGGAAAACCAGAGCATGCCGTGATGGTTCTTGAGGCGTTCATCCGGGTAGGTTTTCCAGTCCTGCAAAGGGGCATCACGCCAGTCCGCGCCTTTATTCAATACCCCCTTTTCCCATACCGGTCCCTGATCCGAATCCTTTTTCCACCACTCCATCCAGCCGTCCGCAAATGCAAGCTCCGCACTCCTTGGGTCTCTTCTGTATTGCCGCAACTGCCGGACTTTATCCGCATACTCCGCGATCCCTTCCAGATTCTGCTCGCTGATCCATGCCTCAATGGCTGAACCTCCCCATGAAGCATTGATCAGTCCAATGGGAATGCCATCCTGTTCCACCATCTCCCTGCCGAAGAAATAGCACACAGCGGAAAAGCCTTTAACGCTTTCATTCGTTGCAGTCTGCCAGGAGACCGGATCAATAAACTCCTTCTGCGGGTTTACCTCGGCCCTTAATGGCACAGATAAAAGCCGGATTGCATAATGACCCTGATTATAACTGTCCGGCTGGTCAACCGAACCCGCCACAGGATATGCCATATTCGACTGCCCTGAACAGAGCCACACATTTCCTGCCAGCACATTCTCCAGCACGGTCTTCGCACCATCATTGTCACTAAGTGTTATTTTATAGGGGCCGCCCGCGGTCAAGGGTTCAATTATTGTCTGCCATTCTCCATCGGCCCCGCTTTCAAACCGGTAAGTTCTGTCATCAACCTCAAGGGTAAGGCCGGTATCGGGCAATGCATAGCCGCTTAGTGTAATGGCTCTTCCATGGGGCAGAACCATGTTGCTGCTAAACACGGTCCTGAATTCGGGAGTCCCGGCCTGAAGGTTCAATGGTGTAAGCAGTATAAAAAAGATAAATAACAGGTTTGCGCATCTCAATGAAAAAAAAGCTCCAAGTCTTATTCTGGTGTTCATAAGATAACTCCATTTATAGTCAGACATAACCTTTTTTGTTTTTTCATATAATCATTATTTGTACCCATAAATTATTGTGGAGAGCCAAAATCATTGAACTCGTAAAAAGCTATTATATTCCGCTTTGCGGCAACCTATGAGAAACGAAGTCGGTTTTAACATCGTTAAAGGCCGCAGCGTAAATATTGACGTTTAATCGTAGGGGCCGACCTG
>CAZJOB010000544.1:0-2465 GCA_964547435.1 uncultured Desulfatiglans sp.
AATAACCGCGATGGAGTGTTTTGTGATGCCATTGTTTCCAAGGGTCTTAAACAGATCTTCTTTTGCGGGGACCTCAAGCAGAATATCATCCCTTACAACTATCCATGCGGACACGGGCATTTCAAATGGGATATTTACAGAATTGGGTATATGGCCCGCAGTGTACTCGTCGGCAGTTCGAATATCAATTATTGCCAGGTTGTTCATATCAACATGTTCGGCCAGCCATTGGGCAGAAACAACCGGCGAAGGGCCTTCTCCTGCCTCAACAGGTCCGGCGATGAAAAAAAGTATTAAAAGCGGGAATGCTAATCGTCTGAAAACAGGTAATGATTTCCTTTTCATCACATTGACTCCTTGTCATCTTTTATAATGGCTCTTAACTAAAAAATGGCGGCAAATCTTCATTCTTCACGTGACTTTTAGATAATCTCATCAGCCCACAATTTTTTCAGAAAAATTTGCCACGGAATAATCTCGATTCCATCTTCGGTTTTTCGCTGTCTTTCATCAAGAGAGATAAGAATTCTTCGCCGGGTTGTATACTCTTCTCCAAACTGCCTCAAACCTTTCAGGTGTTTTGTCTGAGCCTGTCCGGTTCCTTTAACCTCTATAGCAATTTCACTATCGCCCAGTATAAAGTCAACTTCTGTTCCTGAAGAGGTTTTCCAAAAACACACGGGGTATATTTTTCCCGAATAGGCAGCATGGGCTGTGATCTCCATGTATAAAAAATGCTCAAAAGCACGGCCGAACAGCTCTGATCCTGGAGAAACATTGCCACGGTGTGTGAAATGTATCACTGGAGCAAGATCAAAAAAATAAAACTTCGGGCTTAAAACCAGGCGACGTTTTTTCCTTTTGCGGAATGATTGTAACTGACGTCCGACAAGGGTGTCTTCCAGAATCTGAAAATATTCTTTCACAGTTGGGCTTGAGACGCCGCATTCGCTGGCGATATTTGTATAATTGATAATTTCACCGTTTGAAAGTGCTGCCACTTCAAGAAACCGGCTGAAAGCGGGAATATTTCGGGTCAATGCCTCGGATGCTATTTCCTCTTTAAGGTAATCTCCAATATACGAATGGATAAGTTTTGCGGGATACTGACTTTCATAGTGACGGGGAATCAAACCGGAATTTAATGCCTTTATGATTGAAAAATCAGGAATCTCGGGGAATGCCAATGGAAGCATTTCATATCTAACAGCGCGTCCTCCCAGAAGGTTTGAGTGCCCTCTTTTTAATTTTCTTGCACTTGACCCGCATAAAATGAAACGTATGCCTTTATTTTCAATAAGCCAGTGGACTTCATCCAGCAGCGCGGGAACCTTCTGGATTTCATCGATGATAATAGGATCAGTTTGATTATTCCCGTCAATCCCTGCTCCAAGGCAATATTCACGTATAAGCCCCGGTTCTTTTAAAAGCCGCTGGTATTCTGTTGATAAAAGAAGATCATAACTTGTGGCATCCGGGAAGAGCGTTCTTAAGAGCGTACTTTTCCCGGTCTGACGAGGCCCCCATAAAAAGCAGGTCTCCCTGGAACTCAGTTCAATATTCTGTATTCTTTTATACATGTAAATTTAAACCTATGATTTAAATTTGCATGTATTTTAAAGGAGAAGTTTTAAATTTGCAAACATATTCATCCTGCCTGTGTTATTTATGGCTTTATTGTCTTTTTACGAGTTAATAAAATTTGTTCAGTGTCTTCTAATTGCCGAAAAGATCCAACACATTTCCAAGAGTGCTTGTTTCAGCTTGATAGATTTCAGTATATTTGCAACGTGTACAGGTAATGGTGAAAAATTTTTTGTTTTGAATGTTAAAAAACTTTGTCAGCCCTCCCCCTGTTGCTGCAAATTGACCTGTTTCAAATTCACTGTTTTTGCATTTAGGACACTCCCAATTCATATGTTCCATCTATTCCTCCTTATCCGGTAAATATGTTTATGGTCTGACTGTCTTTTTTAAAGCCAGCCCCGGTTTATAAGCCGGTTTAAAAATTGCGTCTTATGTTTATATCATATTCAGCACCGATGATGCATTTTTTGTACCATATCAAAAACGTTAAAACAGCCCAGGCAAATTATCGTTTAATTCTATTTAATTCAAAGTGTTACAGCTTTTTGCGTTTCTATTTAGTAAAATTGGCAGCATTGCCATTTCTTCTAAATGGTAAAATTTCTCTTCAATCGTCACTCATTTGGGGGTCTCTCATTTTCAGCTTATCCTCATTATATCAGGAAGTTACAGCCATTCCAGACGCTATTTGGTGAAAATGGCAATATTGCCAAAATCACCAAATGATGTAAAATCAAAGGGTTACGGCGATTTAGCCCATCATTCAGGAAAAATGCCAGCATTGGCATATCTCCTGAATAGTTATCTTCTCTTCAATCTAATTACCTAAAATTCTTGTTTTAAATATTGTTACTGCGATTTATTTTTCTAAGCCGCCT
>CAZJOB010000545.1:0-2464 GCA_964547435.1 uncultured Desulfatiglans sp.
TCAACCGTCCCCGCTCGTCGGGGATGACCCGAAGTTTTTTAACCACCACGCCGTCGATCATCTGTCCTCCACTGAACTGGCATTGGTTCCTATTGTTTACAGTTTACAACCAACTCACCCACTATCACATTCAATAGAAAAAAAAAACTTGTGATCACTCGATCTCTCATATAGTTCCTGGGAGACGAGCTTTCTTGAAGGCCTTGTTTCCAATTTTCTGTAGAGTCCGGTTTAAGATGCTGTAAAATCTCTCAGGACCCTCTCTTTTTAACAGCCGCAGCCGGTATTGAGACTGCGGGAAGAACAAGGGGCGGCTCATTTTCGATTAATATTTGTCAATACCAAAGTGGAGCCAAAACCTGGAATGTAGTGATTTCTTGGAAGGGGGAACATGCTGATCCCGCTGGTCATTTCATAGAATGGAACAACATGATTTCCGGCGCGTCGTTTAAAATTTGGATCGCTTTCAATCCCTTTTGTTTTAGAAAAGAGGAACTCTGAGCGTTTTTATGCTGTGTCTTCCACGTTCCGCCAGTCGCTATTCTTAATTATGTTCAAACTTGATGTTCGGATATTTATTTAACGAGGAACGGCACTAATGACAGGAGAGAAAATAAAAGATCGGGCTACTGGATATGCCGCTCTCGCAATTATGATAGCAGGGGCTTTTCTCAGGTTGAATCAGTATGCGGCGAATCGGTCTTTGTGGCTCGATGAAGCAATGCTGGCCCTGAACATCGTCAACCGGTCTTTTGGGAATCTCCTTGGTCCGCTGGATTATAGCCAGGGAGCCCCTATCGGCTTTCTATTGGTTCAGAAAACAATGGTAACAGTTTTCGGCGGAGAGGATTTTGTTCTGAGAATCTTTCCCGTGATGACGGCACTGGCGGCGCTGTATCTAATGTACCGGGTGTCGTTTCGATATGTCGGCAGTATCGGCGGACTCATTGCGCTCGGATTGTTCAGCCTGTCCGGCCCAATGGTCTATTACGCATCTGAAAACAAGCAGTATTCCACGGACGTTTTCTTTACCCTGATGCTTCTTTTTCTTGTGGGAAAATGTCTAGAAAAGGATGCAGGACGAACTGATTATATGTTTTTGTGTGCTTTCGGCACCGTGTCCATTTTCTTTTCCCATCCGGCTTTGTTCATCTTGTCCGGCGTCGGGATCGGGCTGATCGTAAATGATTTCGTTGCAAAAAAAAGAGAACAATGGGTGTGGACAGGGTGGACGTTTCTGATATGGTTCATCTGCTACATTTTTCTTTATATTGTGTCTCTAAGAATCTTGGCTTCAAATTCAAGCCTTTTAAATTACTGGAAGAATACCTTTATGCCCTGGCCTCCCTGGGAGGATCTCTCCTGGTTCCTAAACACGTTTTGTGGATTTCTGAGAGACCCTGCCGGACTGACAAATCCGCCCTTTTTCATTTTCCTCCTTGTTGTGGCTGGAGTTGTCTCATTCTTCTATCGCAGAAAGTCGGCTGGACTGGTTCTCGTGGTGCCCTTTGCTGCCGTCCTCATTGCCTCCGCCTTTCGTAAATATCCTGCCAGCGGACGGTTACTTCTTTTCCTGGGGCCCGTCATATACCTTCTCATTGCGGAATCCCTGGAGACTGTGAGGATTCTCCTGAAGAGAGTACACCCGTGGGCCTCGTGGGCGTGCTTTGTTCCTTTGGTAATCTATCTATTTATGCATCCTGTTGCGCTGGCCGCTCAACGCGTTGAAAATCCCGAAATGAGAGAGCATATAAAACCGGTTCTGGCTCATGTTCAGAAAGAACGATCGCAGGGTGATGTGGTCTATGTTTATTATAGTTCATGGCCGGCCTTTTCCTTTTACGCCGGGAAATACGGTTTTGATGAGAATGAGGCTGTAGGTGGAATAAGATCAAGAGAAGCCCCTGGAAAATACATCCTTGATATCGAAAAACAAGCCGGCAAGGGTCGGATCTGGGTGATTATCTCTCACAATTGCTTCTGGTGTCCCGTGAATGAAGAAAAATTCATTATTCATAATCTAAGTAACAGGGCAATTTTGAGAGATGTCTACAAGGCCCCCGGTGCATCGGTCTATTTATATGATTTTTCCAAATGAAAGCAAGGGACTTGCGTTGAAAGATCCTGGATTACCGATTGGAACGTTAGATGAGACGTCCTGGATGTTTTCGTCCGTGAGAGTGCCGGAGCAGGTTGATGCCCGCCGATTAAGGTTTTCACTTTCCCATGGAGCTGTTAGAATTCAATTATGTGCGGGATAAGTGAAAGATACATGGATAAGCTTTTATATGTTATAGGGGGAACATGGCCTTCTCCTGAATTTTCGAAGACATGGAAATGACCGATAAAGATATCGCTTTCATGAAAAAAGCCCTTCGCCTGGCCCGCAAGGGCGCGGGATGGGCAAGTCCCAACCCCATGGTGGGGGCCGTTCTCGTGAAGGGGGACCGGATTATCGGCGAAG
>CAZJOB010000546.1:0-2464 GCA_964547435.1 uncultured Desulfatiglans sp.
CTATGCTTGAGACTATTCCACATCCCCTAACTGATGCTCATGCTTCACTACTGGCAACAGGTCCGGTCAGTTGACAGACCAGACAGGTTTTGCTAAAGAAAGTGAATAGTTATATAAAAAATTCTGATCAATAGCAGTGTAATCTTTAATTTTTTATTTTATGAACATTTTACATGTGAGGTTTGCTATGGGTCTGGTGGAAGAGCTTGAAAAACTGGATAATCTCAGACAGAGCGACGCTATTTCCGAAGATGAGTATCAAGACGCCAAGGCGAAAATTTTAGACCGTAAAGCCGGGGGATTCAATTTTGAACAGACAAGAAACAAGGTCTCTTCGGACGAGAATATGTGGGGTATGTTCATTCACCTGTCTCAATTCTGCGGATATATTATTCCATTCGCAGGCCTCATAGCCCCGATTGTTTTATGGCAGATAAAAAAGAGGGAATCTAACATCTTGGATCTGCACGGACGCATTGTGGTAAACTGGATTATCACGGCATTCCTGCTTGCTGTCTTATTCGGCCTTTTGAGCATTATACTTATAGGCATACCTTTTTTGATTTTGCTTGGTTTAGTTGGCATTATATTCCCTATCGTTGGCGGAATAAAGGCGAACAGCGGTGAGATCTGGGAATATCCATGTTCAATAGAGTTTTTTCATGTGGATCTCAATGGGGCATACAGAACGGGCATATTTAATAAGTATTAAGTAAGATAATACCAAAAGGAAAAATATGAACATACTGGTTGCAGGTGGAGCAGGTTATATCGGTTCTCATATGTGTAAATATCTGGCGCAGCACGGCCACACACCTATTGTTCTGGATAACATGGTCTATGGACACCGTGAGGCAGTGAAATGGGGACCTTTAATAGACGGGTCGCTGAAGAACAGGGATATTCTCGACGAAATCTTTGCCCGGTATGAGGTTGAGGCGGTAATGCATTTTGCGGCTTTCGCCTATGTCGGGGAGTCGGTCACAGACCCCGGGAAATATTATGAGAATAATGTGTCTGCTACTATTTCCCTGCTTGAGTCCATGAGAAGACATAATATACTGAAATTCATTTTTTCCTCCACCTGCGCGACATATGGTGAACCGGTCCGAATACCAATCACAGAAGACCATCAGCAGAAACCCATTAATCCTTATGGCAGAAGCAAGCTCATGGTTGAGCAGATACTGGATGACTATCAGAACGCCTATGGATTAAATTCGGTTTCATTGAGATACTTCAATGCCGCGGGGGCCGATCCTGATGGCGAGATAGGAGAAGACCATAACCCGGAAACCCACCTGATTCCCCTGATACTTCAGACCGCGCTCGGCAAAAGGGAGTCAATAACCATTTTCGGGGATGATTATTCAACTGAGGATGGCACATGCGTCAGGGATTATATCCATGTCACAGACCTCGCGCAGGCGCACCTCCTTGCACTGGAAAGGCTTATGAACAACCTGCCCGGAGACAAGTATAACCTGGGAAATGGCGACGGCCACTCTGTAAAACAGGTGATTGACACGGCCCGGGAGATAACAGGCGAGAAAATCCCTTCAAATATCTCTGAAAGAAGGGCCGGCGACCCGGCAGTACTTATAGGATCAAGTGAAAAAGCAATTAAGGAACTTGGCTGGAAACCCCGATTCGCTGATCTGAAAAGCATTCTGAATACAGCATGGCGCTGGCATAAGAATAATCCGGATGGCTACAGGGCCTGAACAAGAAGCCACCATCATGAGTGAAGAAACCAGGTCAATTCATGAATTTGATTTTCGATTACAAATACAAAGAATTTTACGACTACGTCTTCTATATTGGAAAAAAATATGAATGAAGACTATCTTTGATCCATGGCGCGCAGACGCTGTCCCTCTGTCCTGGCAATCTCGCTCATGAGCACATAACCCAGCCGGGGGTTCATCTCCATAAGATTGGCAAGCCTGGCATTGTTCAACTCTATAAGGGTGCTTTCTCTTAGGACAACCACATCGGCACTGGCCGGCAGCTTGTCAAGAAACTCGACTTCGCCGACCAGAGAACCCTCAGGCAGGGTGGCTACTACCTCACCGTTTACCCGGATCTCAGCCTGACCTTCAAGAATAATGAACATCCTTTCCAGTGGCTTACCCTGCTTAATAATGATTTCAGCTTCTTTGCATTTATGCAGGGTTGCCGCCGATCTCAGGATGTCTCTCTCTATGTCGGTCAGCGCCTCAAAAAGCCTGGCCTGACCCATTGCCAGGGACAGATCATCATGATCCGCCTTTTCTGCGGCAATAGACCAGTCTGAAAAACTCCATAACACAAAAACAGCAGCCAGAATTCCCAGACACACCTTCCTTAATCGGGCGGCAAACATATAAATTTCTCCCTGTAATTGGTTTTTGATATTCTCGCTGAATCCACAAGGCAGAAATAACAGTATCTATTTTTTCGGGTAAAGATCAACTGTATTTTT
>CAZJOB010000547.1:0-2448 GCA_964547435.1 uncultured Desulfatiglans sp.
AAACTATATGATATCATGGGCTTATTGTCAATAAAATAAGTTAGCGCTTATGGGGACCTGCCCCTACAGGTTCTTTTGGCTTTTTCCGCATACCTTACACCTAAAATCTTATACCGTTGTAAGATCACTATGAATCACAAAGTTGTTTTGACTTCCTTGGAAGTCACTAAAACGTCATTCCCGCGCATGGAGCCTGCCCCTTACTTGCTGCGGGGGCGGGAATCTATAACTAACTGAAAAGACTGGATTCCGCGGCAATCAAAGCCTGCCCCGCACTTGATACGGGGTCGCGGAATGACAAACAAGGAAATACGACTTTTTACGAGATCATCAAGTTTCGATGGTATTCGCCTGCACATCTGTTGTCAACGGCTTTATGGATTATTATTTGCAAAGTCATTTGAGTCTGAAAGAGAATACTCGGAAACGAAGATTAATGAGACAATTAAAAAATATTATGATAATTACTGTACGGTGAGAAGGGAACTGATAGGGACCGGAATCCTTAATCGTGAAAAGGCCAGGTATACAATGACAGGACTATCATCAGATAAAAACACGGTTTTCCGATCAAAAAGGGAGACTTGAAACGGAGATTAAAATGGAAAAACGCAAGGCAATGATTAGGGAATACAAGGAAAATCCTCCTCCTGCGGGCATATTTAAAATCACCAATACTGCCAACGGGAAGATCCTGATCGGCAAAGTTTTAAACGTGCAAGGCAGGATCAACAGCAACCTGGCCCAGTTGAAATTCGGTTCCCACAGGAACAGGGTACTTCAGGAAGAATGGAATCAGTATGGTCCTGACGCCTTTTCATTTGAGATTCTGGACTTTCTTAAAGAAGATCCTGCCAATCCTGAAACGCTGGTGAAAGAACTGGCAGTGCTGGAGGATTTGTGGCTGGATAAATTGAAGCCCTATGATGAGAAGGGGTATAACCGCGAACCTGTTAAGACAAAAGATCTCCCCAAATACTGAAAGGCTATTTCCGAATTTCTCAAAAGGCATAACTCGTTAATTTCGCAGTATTATGGAGACCCTTCGCTTTCCATCCTCCGTAGCAGTGCTACTGCGGAGGACGGGCGCTCAGGATGACAGGCATCGGGCACGGCTGTGGATAGTAACTCATCTTACATTCGCTTTAAACAATGGCGCGGGCAACTGTTCAGTGGTGATATATATTTCTTTTCCATCCCTGCTGAAGCACACAGACTCAGCTTGAGGCAGAGGCGGAAATACTATCTCCTTCGGGGAGCCAGAAAGAACCTCTGTCCAGTCAGAGGATTTATTTCGGCTGAAATAAAGGGCGTTATTATAGGTCAGAACAATGATATGTTTGCTGTCTGCCGAAATATCCATTGCTGTCGGATAAGCCGCATATGAAGGCACTTCATCTTCCTCTATAGCCTGAGGTAAAGGTTTTATTGTTCCAAGTCTTCCGGCAACAGCATTTCCCTTGATTTCTAAAGGAAGTTCATAAAGAACAGGGGGCCGGTCTCTTTTACTGAGTAACAGGATCCTTTTATTGACAGTATCAACAGCCACTGCCTCGCAGTCCCGGGGGCCGTCTTCATATGTGTATTCCATGGACCATGAAGGCCTTACTGACAGGGGTGCTTCTGGAGGAATATTTCTGATATCCGGCTCTTCAATGAAGTGCAGAACACAATTTTTTCGTTTTCCAAAATTATCTCCCACATCAGCGACAAGGATGTAGGGTTTACCCATGTACTCAAAGGAGGCCAGATCCTCCCAGTCATAGTTTGAAACACCTTCAATATCTAATGTGGCGATACGATCTCCTTTGGTGTTGACTGCATATACAGAGGCGCTACAGCCGCTGTCGTTTATTATCCATAGAATATCTTCATTAAGGCGCGAGACGGCAATTCCGCTGGCTTCATTAATGTCTTCATGTGAAATAGTCCCCGCCCTGATAATGTTATCGTCTGTTTTCAGGTAGTCATCCCTGTGAGTGCATGATAGAGGAATTGTTATAAAAAAGATGAAAATAAGCGGTCTGATGATCAAAGTGTAATGTTTTAACATACTGACTCCTGAAAATTTTGTAATTCATCAACAATGCCGGAAAATTCCACAAAATAAATTGAAGGGTATTATGGGTTAGTTTTAAAAATTTATCAAGGGTTCCTGATATAATAACCAGACAGGAATAATAACTTAAGTTTCGCAGTTACTTGTTTTGGACATTTATAGGGCAATAACAATACTATTTTTTGCCACCCTTTTTATGGATTCCGTGGTCAAGCCACTGAATGACGGCCCTTTGCACATATTAGCTTTGTCATTCCGCGACCCCGCATCAAGTGCGGGGCAGGCTTTGATTTCCGCGGAATCCATGCTGGTTATGGAGAAAAGACCTATCAAATCTCTAAATGTCAAGTGAGGAGTTGAGAAAAAAAGAGAAGACAGGGATAATAGAT
>CAZJOB010000548.1:0-2448 GCA_964547435.1 uncultured Desulfatiglans sp.
CTCAATGATCTGTGGAAATTTGACGGTAAGAACTGGACATGGGTATCAGGCGATGAAGTGTACTCTCCAATTGCTGTTTATGGGAACAGTGGGACCAGAGGAGTTCCGGCAGACAAGAACAAACCTGGTGCACGAAGAGGCAGCGTAAGCTGGACAGACAACAAAGGCAATCTATGGCTCTTTGGCGGTGTCGGATATGCCGATTCCGGATTTTTAGGTAGTCTTAATGATCTTTGGAAATTTGACGGCAAGAACTGGACATGGGTATCAGGGGATAATACGATAGATCATCGCGGTATCTATGGCACAAAGGGGGTTGCTAATAACACGAATAAACCCGGGACACGTTGTGACAGCATAAGCTGGACAGACAGCAAAGGCAATCTATGGCTTTTTGGTGGGCGAGAATATAGCTGGTATAGTGATGAGAGTCATCCCAAGTTGTTTTCTCACCGTATGCTCTACAACGATGGGGAAAATAGTCTTCTTCTCAATGATCTGTGGAAATTTGAACCTTAGATTTTTTCTTTCGGAGGCGGACAGGGATTTTTCCCCTGCCGCCTTCGCAACAAATTTTATTGACTTGGCTATTCAAATCAGGGAATGATTCCGGAAAATCCGGTAATCATATTATGATCGTTTTATTTATTTTCATTCTCACATATATCGGTGTTGCCTTTGGAGGCGTACCGGCCCTGACTCTGGACAGGACAGGCATTGCCCTGCTCGGGGCCATTGCCATGCTGCTTTTCGGATCAATCACGCTGAATCAGGCGGTAACGGCAATAGATTTTCCAACGATCCTGCTGCTCTACGGCCTGATGATCATATCTGCTCAGCTTAGACTTGGAGGATTCTACACATATACGGCTAAACGCATAACTGTCTTCATGAAGCAGCCGGGCATTTTTCTGGGCATTCTCATGGCAACAAGCGCCCTTTTTTCGGCTGTTCTGGCAAATGATATTGTATGTCTCGCCTTTACCCCTGTGCTCTGTGTGTCACTTATAAGAGCGGGATTAAACCCGGTCCCATTTCTCATCGGTCTCGCAGTATCCAGCAACATCGGATCTGCCGCTACTATTATAGGCAATCCCCAGAACATGCTTATAGGGCAGACCGGGCAGCTTGATTTCGGCGCATTCATCTGGTGGTGTCTTCCCCCTACATTGGCTTCACTTGCCGCCGGTTATTCGGTGTTATTTTTCCTTTACAGGGGAAATTTTATGAGCGTTGAAGGCCCCGGAGACATAGATATCAATGAGAAGTGGCCTGATCTGAACAGATGGCAGAGCTCCAAGGGGCTGATCGCCGCCATCCTGCTGATAATCCTGTTTTTTACCCCCTTAAAAAGGGAAATATCGGCAATAGGAATTGCAGGAATTCTGCTCCTGAGCAGAAAGATGAAATCCAGAGAGATCATGCATATGATTGACTGGCATCTCATCACCCTTTTCTGCGCCCTTTTTATTATTATTCAGGGCATAAGTGTAGCTCAGATTCCCGATTCCATAATGGATTATATGAATAATAAAGGGATTGATCCCGGAAATCCTTACGTACTCACCGTAATCTCAACCATATTAAGCAATCTGGTAAGCAATGTGCCTGCCAGCATGCTGCTGCTCAGGTTTCTTGATACTGTAAATCCGCTTCAGTATTACACCCTGGCAGCTTCAAGCACATTTGCGGGGAACCTTATTACCATAGGAAGCATAGCGAATCTTATAGTGATTGAGCAGGCAGGAAATTACGGGATACACATAGGTTTCAGGGAACATGCCAAAACAGGCATCCCGGTTACCCTTCTCACGATTGCCATTCTTATCCTCTGGATCTGGATGACCCCGATCTCTGGGACCTGACTTGAATTGAACTCATTGAAGTGTTAAAACGCTAATCATCCAGATAAGACAGATTAAAATATTCATTATCAAGAGACCGTATTTCAGCAATTCTTTCGAAATCATGATCCCTGTGTAATAATAATGCCCGGGCTTCCATGGCCAGACAGGCTATACAACAATCAACAGGGCTGTTAATGGTTATACCGGACCTCCTGAGTTCAAAATAGATTCGTGCCGCGTCCCGCCAGGTTTCTTTACCGGCTTCAAGATAGTATTGACTCTCCAGGTATTCATCCAGTCGCCGCCACTCAAACTCATCCTTTGCACCCTGAAGTAGTTCAAGCTGGATAAAATGACTGAACACGATTGTTGCCGAGTCTGTCCTTTCACGAAAGGCTTTTGATATCCTTCCGGATTTATCCCTCAGAACATGTATCCATACAGAGGTATCAACGAGAATCATCTCTGGTCTTCCTCATCTTCTTGTAATCATATCCCTCATGAAATTCGACAGTTCCTGCCAGTTCAGTAAGATCTTTTCTTTTTTTTAATCTGACATATTCACGCAGGGCATCATGGATTAAGTCTTTTTTACTCCTTA
>CAZJOB010000549.1:0-2443 GCA_964547435.1 uncultured Desulfatiglans sp.
TCCAGTTATTTCAACAAGTAATAAAACACTGGACCCCGTTTTTCAACGGGGTGACTACTTTTTTACTTTTTCTGTCATTCTCGCTAAGGCGGGAATCCAGTGTTTTCAGGCACTTATAGATTCCCGCCCCCGTATCAAGTACGGGGCAGGCTCCAATCGCGGGAATGACGTTTTTTGGACTTCCAAGGAAGTCAAAAGCAGCTTGGTTTCGCATAGGTCTCCGCGAAGAGGTATAATTCAGTTTTATAAGTTCATCAACCCTTCCCTATTTCCATTTGAAAATGAGGGCCAACTCCTCCCTTTTTTAAAGGGAGGTCGGGTGGGATTTTGCCTTTTCATCAATCGAGCTTTTATTCTGCATGGTGCGGGCGCCACCTTCATTAAATCCCCCTGCCCCCTTTTCCAAAGGGGGAAAGAAGGGGTACTTTTACAAATGGGGAAAGAAGGGGCACTTTTTCAAAGGGGGAAAAGATAGTCCCTTCCAATGAAGCCGTCGACTTCATTTCTCATAGGTTGCCGCGAAGCGGCATAAAACAGCTTTTTACGAGATCGTCAAAATATTAGATCACTCTAATATATAACAAGTGAAGATTGAAGGTTTTTCTTGACAAACAAACCCCATTAATATTAGTTTATTGGCTAAAAAAAGGGTTTGTTATGGCCATTATTCCGAGATTCGCTGGGAAATATCTGGAAACCTGGTACAGGAGAAGTGGAAGAAAGCCCCTTGTGATCAGGGGCGCCCGCCAGGTTGGCAAATCTACGCTTGTACGCCGATTCGCCGAAGACCACGGCCTGATCTTAAATGAAATCAACCTGGAAAGACATCTGTATCTGGATAAAATATTCAAGTCACTGGATATGGATATCATTATTAAAGAATTGAGCGCCCTGACAGGAAGAAACCTCCTGTCTCCTGACTCGATTCTTTTCCTGGACGAGATTCAGGCGACCCCTCACGCCATTCAGGCACTCAGATATTTTTATGAGGACAAGCCTGATCTCCCGGTTCTTTGCGCCGGTTCATTGCTGGAATTCGCCTTATCTGATCATCACTTTTCAATGCCTGTGGGAAGAATAGAATATTATCATTTGGGGCCAATGACATTCGGTGAATTCCTTAATGCGGCAGACCCTGATATGGTGTCATATTGTTCCGAATTCCATGTGGATCAAGGTATGCCTCTAACAGCCCATCAGAAATTGATCAAACATCAACGTGAGTATTTATTCGTAGGCGGTATGCCTGAAGCAGTATACGCATATATTGAAAAAAATGGCCTGGCGGATGTCACAGTGGTTCACAGATCTATAGCGGATACTTATCAGGATGATTTCTCCAAATATGCGAAACAAAAAGATCTGGTCTTATTGCAGAAAGTATTTCGTCAGATTCCAAGAATTATAGGACAGAAGGTTAAATACAGCAATATCTCCAGGGAAGATAAATCAAGAGAAGTCAAGACGGTTATCGACCTTCTGGTTAAAGCGAGTATTTGTCATAAGGTTTTCCACAGCTATTGTTCAGGTGTTCCATTGATGGCAGATATCAATGAGAATGTCTACAAATTACTTTTTATGGATGTAGGGATGGCAGCTTATCTCACGGGGCTTGATTGGAAAACGATGCAGGCATTGGATAAACAAGCCCTTGTTAATGAAGGCAGACTTGCAGAACAGTTTGTGGGGCAACATTTGATAAATCCATTTGAGCCTCCCAAATTGAATTATTGGCTGAGGGAAGCTATATCCGCCAACGCGGAAGTCGATTATGTAATTTCAAGCGCCAACCAGGTTATGCCCATTGAGGTTAAAGCCGGGAAGAGCGGGGCTATAAAATCCCTGCAGCAATTTGCCTTGAATAAACAGGCAGCCACATGCATCCGGTTTGATCTGAATCCTCCGGAAATCGGACAGATCACACATTCAGTACGGGTAAAAAAAGGCAGCGCACAGGTAACGTATACTCTGCTGTCTCTTCCTCTTTATCTGGCGGAAGAACTTCCACGGATATTGGAAGAAGTCCGAACATTGGATTCCGGGATAAAAATGCGACCATATCCTGAATAAAGCTATAGTGCACAGCGAAGAATAATTGAGAGGAGGGTTATAAACCATGCGGCTTTATCATGTTATTATTATTTTATTTCTTATCATGCCGGTGCATGTAAACGCGCAGGAGAATCTTGGCGCCTGTGAAGACCGCATTGCGGTTGAGGATGTGATGGCACGTTATGTGTGGGCGGTTGATTCACTTGATCCTGATGAATATGTTGCTGTTTTTACTGAAGAGGCGGTCATTGATTCCAATGGCAGCATAAGTAAAGGGCATGACGAAATTCGCAAGATTGTAACAGGTCTTATTCAGCGGCGTGATGACAACAAGGCTAAGGGTTCACGCAAAATTAAATTAACGGATAATAGTGCTAATAATCAATATGAA
>CAZJOB010000550.1:0-2442 GCA_964547435.1 uncultured Desulfatiglans sp.
GGCTTTGTCGTTTTCCTTTAATGCCCTGGCCGGGATAAAGTGTACCTCAATATCATCTCCTGCTTCTTTCTGTATACTGGCAATAAGGCGCGCCCTTTTATGTATATCCCATTCCTCAGCCCCTTCAACAAATACTGCCAGATCTATGTCACTCCACTGATCTGCGGTTCCATCGACCTGTGATCCAAATAGAAACGCCCTTTCCATACCTGTTAAATTGGATATACTTGCTAACGCAGTATCAGTTTTTCTTTTAATTATTTTATCGATTTGATCCATTGCACTGTCTCCATGGCTTTTTTTAAAACATCCTGAGTTTCCAGTTTGCTGATAACATAAGATAAGTCTTCAATCTCTTCAGGGTAACGCGATTGGATATAATAAGATGATAGTTCCCTAAAAAAATCAATCCTGGATTCGTCCATTTCCAGACCTGCAATTTCAGAAAGGCGTATAAGTTGATGAATACGCGGGGTAATTCCTCCCTTTGTTGAGAGATCAAAGATTTGAGAGCTTTCTCCACTGCTTGCTGGCAGCAGAAAAGCACATATAGATATCGGCCTGAGTCAAACATTGCCTGCGCAGTTCCCAGGTCATACTCCGCACGATCCATCCACTGTTTTGAGGCAGAACTCATCCTGTATATCCTTTATATATGCAAATCTATTCCAGAAACCAGAATAAAAAAACTAAGCATAAGGAAGCATATTTGACAAAATATGCCGATTAATAACATATTAAAATCACTTTTGGCAATATTTTTTTACCCTTTTGCATCAATACATTTTTTCTTCAGAACTTAAAGAGTATGGATTTTTATGGTGGATCATTTTTACACCAGTGAAATGCCTACCAAAATGTTGAAAGGACTTTGGGTATCGGGCTCCAAAAATAAAACATGATGAGCTCGTAAAAAGCTGATTTATGCAGCTTCGCGGCAATCTATAAGAAACGAAGTCTGTTTTGACCTAGTTGGAAGTCTAAAGTCGTCATTCCCGCGCAGGCGGGAATCCACAAGTGCTTGAAATTAATGGATTCCGCGATCGAGTCGCGGAATGACAAACAAGGAGATTCGACTTTTTATGTGTTCATCAATATTAGTCAGCCCCTACTTTATTTGCCAATTTTTTTTAAAGCAATTTCAATCTATTCAATGCCATCCCGGCCGGTAATTCCAACTATTCCCCAGTTGGTAGAGGCGATTAAAACTGTACTATGAAAAAAAGAGCCGATTGAATTTCCGAACCGGAACCCGGTGAACCAGATGCCCGCTGCTCCTGAAATTCCGAATATGAGATAGATAATTCGACGCGTTATGGATATTCTATTTTTCATTCTGATTTATCCCTCTTTATTATTACATCGAGACCTTTGCATAACCTGATAAAAAGTGTCATACCGGCATACCGGCGAATGGAGCCTGCCCCGGCATGACTGAAGCCGGGGGTATCCAGTATTTTTAAATATTTATGGATTCCCCGATTCAGTCTTCGCCAAGGCTACGCCATGACAAGCAAGTCGGGGAATGACAGATGTGAGATTTTCAAAGATCTCACAATACATAACACCCAACGCTGAAACGCACAGGAAGACACTAAAATTTTTCTAAACACAAAACTTTTCTTTTTCGTGTATTTCGTGTGTTTCGTGGTCAAAGATACAATTGCCTCTAATCCTGCGGCACAATAGGTTCCAGCTCCACCTTTGCGGCGCCAAGAAGAGTCCCTGTTGCATAGGCCAGATCTATAACCGCTATCTGGTATTCGGTCAATGCAAGTATCTCCACCCTCTGGGCATCGGCCAGTGAGGTCTGTGCCTCAAGCACATCCGTGGATGTGGCCAGACCCAGTTCATACTGCCTCTTTTCCGCCTGATACTGCTCGTCACTCAATATGGTCGACTGCCTGCTCGCAAGAATACGCTGCCAGTTTGCCTCCAGTTTATCTATCTGATTGAGAACCTCATATTTTATCTGGGCCTTTTTGCTGTCTCTGGATGCCAGGCGCCTTGCCCTTTCATATCTGGCCTGTCTGAGACTGCTCTCGGCAGATTCATTTCCAAGTGGCACAGAAAATCGCAGTCCGAACTGGTGATCACTGTAGTCATGCTCATATAGCTGCTCATAGGCTCCACCCCTTGTATCACCAAGGCCATTCAGGTTGTATTTATATTCCATGGTAATAAGGGGCAGCATCTGATTTTTCTGATAGGCTATTCTGTCTTCGTCGCTTATCAACTGTATCTCAAGCTCCAGCATCTCCATTCGGTTTTCCAAGGCACTCGCAACCAGTTTTTCTCTGTCCAGAACATATCTCACAGGATCCGGTGCAGTAGTAGGCACAAGAATTGTCTTTGTCTCCATACCCAGTCCTGGTTGGTTGAGCCTTCCCTTGAGATCCCGTTCCATATTGCGTACATCATTTTCCGCCCTGATAATGGCCT
>CAZJOB010000551.1:0-2436 GCA_964547435.1 uncultured Desulfatiglans sp.
AATGTATGGGCAAAATATTTTGCCCTTTCAATTGCCTGACTAAAGGTTAGCCTGAAATCTCCATCCACAATGAATTCATTCTGTTTGAACGATGCAGCTTTAAGAAAGACATCCTGTAAGGTTTTAGGGCCATGCGGAAATATTTTGCATGGAATGCCTTTAAGGACAGCATCCTGAAGCTCGAAAGGTGAACCTTTTTGTGTTAATCGTTTGTAGAAATCAACCATGAGACCTTCACCAGAATTATGGATTCATCCCGACAAGCAGAGACTTTTGAACTTTGCCTGTTCCTGTTTTGGGAAGCTTATCAACAAATGTATAGTAATATGGGACTTTTTGATGAGAAAGCCTTTTTAAACAATAGGTTCGCAATTCGGATTTATTTAAAGATGCCCTGCCCGGCACAATATAGGCATGAATTATTTCACCCATCAATGAATCCGGGCGGCCTATAACTGCGGCTTCTTCAACTTCATTGTGTTCCAGCAGAACCGCTTCTATCTCCAGGGAGCTAATGCGTTCCCCCGCGCACTTTATAATATCTGTCTTCCTCCCATTAAGGTATAGAAAACCATCATTATCCAGATACCCAAGATCCCCGGTTTTAAGCCAGCCATTCACGAGTGTTTCAGCAGTCAGCTTACTGTTGCTAAAATATCCCTTCATTATGTTCGGCCCACACAACAGGACTTCCCCCTTATGAAAGGTTGGCAATACAGTTCCATCTTCTCCTACAATCCTTATTTCCACTCCCGGTAGAGGTCTCCCGCACGAATCCTTTTTTGTTTGAAGAAGATCAGGCGGCACATAACAGGCACGGGTGGTGGATTCGGTCAGGCCATACATGGAGAAGACCTGAACATTAGGAAATGCCGCCAATAGACTATCTATTGTAACAGGAGAAAGCTTGTTGGAAGACGAAGTAATTGCCCTGAGCGAAGAAAGATCATATTTGCTTAGATCTCCTCCTTTTAAAAAAATATTTATATGGTACGGTACAACACTAAGTACAGTTGCTTTATTTTCAGCCAGTCGCTTAAGTAATTTCGGAATATTTTTAAAATCATGCAACATGACAACCCCTGAGCCGGCAGCAAATGAACTAAGCAGGATGCTTTTTCCATATGTGTGGCATAATGGTAAAACCAGAGCATATCTGTCCTGTGGAGAAAGTTTGAGGTAATCGGCAACGATATGGGCAATATAACAAAAATTCTTCTGGCTCAGAATTACACCTTTCGCACAACCTGTTGTGCCTGAGGTATAGACAATGGAAGCTTCTTTTGAATTATCACTATACTTGATTTTTTTGAGTAAATGAGAAGCATCATTGCCATTATCCTCACCGGTTGAAAGAAAACCCTGAAAAGATTCCACAGGCACTATTTGTTTTAATGCTTCTTTTAAATCTTCTCTGTCTGTGACAACAAAACATGCTTTCGTTGTTTCTGAAATATTAAGGAGTGTATCAAGTGATTCATATCTTCCTGCTTCAACGGTTGGAACTCCAAGAAACTGTGCGGCAAAGTATGCTACAACATAAGAGGGATGATTATCGCCGATTATTGCGATCCGATTGTCCCCTGTGGTTAAATATTTTTTTATTCTGAGAATTGCGGCAGAAATAATTTTGCCAAGCTTCTGATATGTCCAGACTTGATCTTGAAATATCAGGGCAGGGCGCAGTGGATATTTCTTCATTGATCTTAAAAATATCTCAGCAATGCATCTATATGTCATTTTTTTAAAACTCCGTCTAATCAAACAACTTGCCATCGTAAAAATCCAGTTGTTCCGCAATAACAGGGATTAATCCGTTCGGTGTTAGTTGAAATATTCTATCCGCTAGTTTGATCGTTTCCGGTCGATGAGCGACAATGATTCTGCCGATTTTCAGATCTTTAACAGCAGTATTAACCAGTTTTTCGTTATCAATGTCCAGGTGACTGGTTGCCTCATCAAGCAACAATAAGCTCGGATTTTTATATATTGCCCTTGCAAGTAATATCCGCTGGATTTGACCTCCGGAAAGAGCTACACCCAGATTGCCAACGAGGGTATTATACTGCATGGGCATGCTTGCTATGTCATGATGAATCGCTGCCATTTCAGCAGCTTGCTCTATGGCTTCCTTGTTGGGTTCAGGATCAAAAAAACAGATATTATCAGAGATTGAGCCAGTAAGGAGACGGTCATCCTGCATAACTACGGCGATCTTTGTTCTGAAATTTTGAAAGCCGATTTTGTTTATCTTCGTATCATACATCAATATTTCACCATGAGATGGTTTATACAGGCTGGACAACAGCTTGATTAAGGTTGACTTACCGCACCCTGACGGGCCGATAATAGCCACTGTTTCCTCATCTTCCAGGGATAGATTGACATTGCTGAAAATAAAAGGATTATCCTCGGAATATCTGAATGCCAGGTCTT
>CAZJOB010000552.1:0-2434 GCA_964547435.1 uncultured Desulfatiglans sp.
TGGACGTTCGATGTTGGATGTTCATATTTAAAATACCAAATATTGCACTCAGTAAGGTCTTTTTGCCTTAGCTTGATGACAATGCGCCCGCGCGGAAATCCAGTCATTCCAGGCACTTATAAATTCCCGCCCCCGTATCAAGTGCGGGGCAGGCTCCAACCGCGGGAATGACGCCTTCGGCTATTCTCGGACAGCCTCCTGGCGCCAGGTACCTTGAACCATGATCATTTTCAAGGTTTATCCCATTTTTATCCACAACCTGTGAATCGCATCCACTACACCATCAACCTGGTTTTGATCGTGGAAAAGGTGCGTGGATATTCGCAAGGCAAAGGCAGGTTTGGAATCTGCCTTACGCAGATGAAACTCGGTAGATCTGATTACATATCCCAGCTCTTTCTTTAAACGGTCAACTAAGTCATCAATCTTTTTCCCATCATTTATATCCCTGAAGGGATTAAAAGATGTAAGACCGGAGGTGAACTCCGGTATGTCCGGAGAAAATAATATTGCGGACTCACCGAAAGTCTGTTTTAACCTTTTTTTGAGATAGGAACTCAGGTTGCATATATAGGCTTCAATTCGATCCCGGCCAATCTTCTCCCACAGGTCGCATGCATCGAGCATGGCTTGAAGAGCCGGATAATTTTCCTGGCCGCGAAGCCCGAACATGCTGGAAAAATCCTTTATCTGTGATCGATCGTTCTTCACAGGTTGTGAAACATACTGATAAAGGCAACTGTTCTGGGGCCAGAGCATCGGCAGGTTATCACCGTGGTTTCTTATAAAAAGTATGCCCGTTGCACCCGGACCGCACTGCCATTTATGGCCTGATGCGGCATAGAAGTCGCACCCCATGTCTTGAAAATCCAACTCGATCATGCCCGCACAATGTGCTCCATCGACGATAGAGATCAACCCGTGATCCCGTGCCAGTTTGCATAGGGCTTTGGATGGAAGACGAACGCCTGTTTTATAGGGTATATGGGAGAAGACTATGGCCTTGCTTCTGCTTGTGATCTTTTTCTTAAAGGCCTCAACCACCTGATCGGCATTTTCAAGATCCAGAACAGGAATCCCGACCTCAGTTAATACCAGCCCAAGACGATCCTGGAGAACGTTAAGGGATGACAGGGCTGATACATGTTCGTGGTGGGACAGCAGGATTTCATCACCTCTTTCAAATGGCAGACCGAAAAGTATAGTATTGAGACCATCTGTAGTGTTACGTGTAAATGTGATTTCATCCTCTGTGCAGCCGAATTGTCTGCCCAGTTTTTCTCTCTGTTTATGCAATCCAAAGTCCCAGCCCAGTTCATCCGCAAAGCCCATAGGATGCCTGGCGATTACTCTGTTATATTTGTCATAATTTTCGAGCACCGTTCGGGGCATGGCTCCTGTTGTCCCGATATTCATGTATACCTGATCGGGATCAAGGGCAAACTGATCCCGGACGTTCCTCCAGAAACTTTTTTCAGAAAGGCCATGGTTGATAGCCGGTATCTTTTTTGCTGTCGATTGACACGCAGTATTAAGGCTTATGGCGCCTCCGGCTGCTGCAATACCTGCGAGTCTTAAGAAACTTCTTCTATCTATATTATCTGTATGCCTTTCTGTTGATTTTTGCATGGTTCCTCCCTTTTTAAAGTCATCATATTGTTCCTGTTTAATACAAATTATAAAAAATTGACAAGCTATCTTTTTATAAGTATCCATTGTTTGGAATAACCGAATGATTTTGTCATTTTTTTATCACGGGCAGCCAATAAGAATCAATGTAAAGTCCGGATATAACATATCGATTTAAGCCTATAAAAAGGAGATTTAAAATGAAAAAGATCCTTGCACTGGTTTTACTCATTATTGTTTTCTCGGGATGTTCAAATGAATCTGTGGTTCGTGAAATTATCTCATGCACGAATGCTCCTGCCGCCATAGGACCTTACTCCCAGGCTGTTCGAGTTGGAGATACATTGTACCTTTCCGGTCAACTGGGACTGAATCCTGAAACAGGAAAATTGGCAGGCCAGGGATTTGAGGATCAGGTGAAGCAGGCCCTGGAAAATCAAAAGGCAATCCTGGAAACCGCCGGATTTTCCCTGAATGATGTTGTGCAGTGTCAGGTATTTGTGACGGATATGAATAACTATCCCGCATTCAATGCCATCTATAAGGAATATTTTCCCAAGGATTTTCCAGCCCGTGCTGTTCTTGAGGTATCACGCATCCCGGCAAATGGGCTTGTGGAGATTATGATGGTAGCAGTGCACAGCAATTAACAACAATTTTACAGCCAGTGTATTGAAAAAATAGGGAAATCCTGTTTTAACTCCGAAATCCGGGGTAAAAACCGGTGAATTGTCATTTGGTTCATGTTTGACTAGGAGGCTGTCCGAGAATACATTTTTGTACCATTTTAGTCATTCCCGCGCAG
>CAZJOB010000553.1:0-2432 GCA_964547435.1 uncultured Desulfatiglans sp.
CACCCTTTCCGGAGTCAGGGGCGCGTTAAATATCCTCACACCGCAGGCGTCAAAAAGGGCGTTAGCGATGGCCGGAAGCGGTCCGTTTGTCGATACCTCACCCACGCCCTTCAGGCCGAACGGGCCGGTATGCTCCGGGATATCAACAGAAACCGATACCATATCAGGGATGTCAAGGGAAGTAGGTATTATATAGGTGGAAAGATCCGGTGTCAGGGTCACGCCCTCCTTTGACCTGAAGTCCTCACTAAGTGCGTACCCCATAGCCTGAGCTATTCCCCCCTGAATCTGCTGTTCAAATAATTGAGGATTTAAAATACGACCGCAGTCCGTAACCGCTAGATAGTTTTTTGCTTCAACCAGGCCTGTCAGTTCATCCACTTCCACATATGCGAGATGGGCCGCGTAGGAGAAAATGGCATGGGGAATTCCATGCAGTCTTAATTGCTCATCCCCTGTCGGCCTGTCCATGGCCACGGGCATGCGAAACCGGTGAGTAGCGAACCGCTCCGGGTACGAAAGAAGGCCGGCAAAGTCCTTTAAGCTTATTTCCCTGCCCGTAAGAAGATTCCTTAAATGGCCCGGTATGATTGCTATTTCATCCTTTCCTCCTGCCATCATAAGATCCGCGGCCCGGTTCAGCAGCCTCTCCTTCAGTGTTTCACAGGCCCCGATAAGCGCGTTGCCGAATGTGTAGGTTGTGCGGCTTGCAGTGGCCGATCCGGATGGCAGGCATTTATCCGTATCCGGGGAGACCAGTTCAAACTGTTCCATGCCCTGGTTCAATATCTCTCCGGCTATCTGAATATAGGTGCTTGAATTGCCCTGCCCCATATCCACCACCCCGGAGTATATGCGGATTAAACCATCCACGGTCAGTTCAATTCGCGCGTTGGCTACATCCGGAATAACAGGACCATATCCCATTCCCTGCATGACCGCAGCCATGCCGACGCCCCTTTTAACAAAGGGGCCGGCCCCTGATTTCCACTTTTCTCTTTCAACCCACAGGGGATGTTCTTTCATTTTTTCAAGACAGTGCAGCATTCCGGTGCTGGTGTTAAGTGTCATGCCCGCTGAATTGACATCGCCTTTAAGCACACAGTTGCGTTCACGAATCTCCATCGGGGAAATGCCTGAACTTACTGAAAGCATGTCTATCATCTGCTCTATTGAGGCGGCGACCTGCGCCACCCCAAATGCCCTGAAGGCCCCTCCCAGGGGATTGTTTGTGTAAACGACAAATGCCTTCAGGGATGTGTTCGGTATTCGGTAGGGTCCGCCCGCGTGTTCCAGTCCAAGGGCCATTACGGCGCCTCCCAGGTGGTCATATGGGCCTGTATCATATTTGATAACCGCGTCCAGCGCGTGAAGCATGCCATCGGATTTTGCCCCTAAACGGTACTCGAGCCTGGCAGAGTGTCTCTTGGGACTGGCGATAAGGCTTTCCTCCCTGCTCCACCACATCTTGACCGGTCTTTCGGGACATTTGAGAGCTGCAAGGCACAGAAGGCTCTGAACGCTTATGCCATCCTTTCCCCCGAATGCCCCGCCGCAAAAGGGCGCTATGATGCAGACATGATCCATATTGAGACCGACGGCATGAGCTACCTCCATGCGGTCTCTGAATGGAGTCTGGGTCGCGGCTGTAATATAGACCCTGTTGTCCTCTTTCATAACAGCCCACCCGGTCTCTGTTTCCAGATAGGCGTGTTCCTGCATGGGCAGGGAAAAGGAGCCCTGCACAATATACTCACACTCTTGAAATGCCTCCTGAATATTGCCCCTTTCAAGCACCCCCTTAAGAAGAAGATTGCCGGTCGGGCTGTTGTCATGAATGAGTATTGCCCCATCTTTCAGTGCGCTTTCAGTATCAAAAATCCCGGGCAGCGGTTCATAATCAATCCTGACCGCATCAATCCCTTTTTCCAGGGCGTTTTGATCTTCGGCGATGACCAGGGCTACAGGGTCGCCGCAATGCCTGACCTTATCGTCCGCCAGAACCGGCTGATCGCACCTTACCACGCCCTGCCTGTTTGTTCCTTGAATATCTTTCGCCGTAAGCACCGCGACAATGCCTGCCATGCTCGAAGCCTTACTCGTATCTATATTTATAATTCTGCCATGGGGTATGCCGGCCCGTTTTACTCCGGCAACAAGCATGTCAGGGGAGTAGAAATCCGAAGGGAATTTCAACGCGCCCGTGACCTTTGTGAAGGCGTCCTGCCTTGGAACAGATGCGCCTATATGAGGTATGACATTCTTTTTAAGATCTTTTTTATCGAAAGGTAGCATCTACTGTCTCCCTTTTTTAAGTATCAGGAATAATGCCTCGATAAATGCTTCGAGATATTCCATGTGTGAGATGGTAACACGAATATAATTGGGAAACCGGAAGCCTGTCATGGTGCGCACCATTACACCCTGTTTCA
>CAZJOB010000554.1:0-2430 GCA_964547435.1 uncultured Desulfatiglans sp.
TTTTTTTGACTTTTTACGAGGCATCAAATTTGATGAGTTCTTAAAAAATCTTCAACTTATTCTGACATATTTGGGGCCAATGCCTTCCCATAAAATCCTGATAGACATAAAGAGTACTATTAGAAATGGTATTGCTGCAAAGATAAGGTCGGAAAAATCCTTTTGTTTTTTCAGTATGTTATCCAGTGATAAAAATATCGGCAACAGGCTTGCCAGAAGACCGCCAATGATGGCGCCTGTTTTTACAGGCCTTTTTTCAAAACCCAGTTTTTTCATGAATTCGTCGCGTCTTAATTCAGGGATTTTTTTTGCGAATCTGTTTACTGTAGTATCATTAAAGAACATTTCATTGGGAAGGATGTGATTGCAGAAAAAACACCGAATACACCCCTCATCGTAATCGATATTGAAATCTTCAATCTCCGATCCGCAGTTTTTGCACTTTTTCATAATCACAGAAGCCTTAGATTATCCGCCTCACGCATCAACTCTTCCCTGAAATCGGGATGAGCAATACTGATGATTGAAAGGGCCCGGTCCTTGGTCGATTTCCCCTTCAGATTGACTACCCCGAACTCCGTTGCCAGGTAATGTGTATCCATGCGCGGCGTGGTGATACCGGCACCGGCCTGAAGGCGAGGCACTACACGGGAAATATTCCCCTCTTTGGCCGTCGAATAAAAAGCAAGGATCGCCATGCCTCCCGCCGAATTATAGGCGCCTCTTACAAAGTCTAGTTGTCCGCCTGTTCCGCTGAACTGGCTTCCTCCTATGGTCTCGGCATTACACTGGCCTGTGAGATCAACCTCCAGTATCGAATTGATGGCGATCATGTTATTGTTTTTCGCGATATTTACTGGATCCATGATGTATTCCGAGGAATAGCTCTCTATACCCGGATTGTCGTTCATGAAATCAAAGACCTCTTTATCACCGTAGGCAGTGGCAAAGAGATGCCTGCCCCGGTGAAAGTTCTTTCTGCGTCCGTTGATCACCCCTTTCTTTATCAGGTCGATCATTCCGGGCCCCAGCAGTTCAGTGTGTATCCCCAGATCCTTGTGGTTTTTGAGACTGTCTGCAACTGCATTAGGAACAATTCCGATCCCAAGCTGAAGGCAGGCCCCGTCAGGAATAATCTCCGCAATTTTCTGGCCGATCATCATGTCTTCCGGCCCCAGAGGCGGTACAGGTGTCTCCAGAAGAGGCGCATGGTTTTCAACAATGGCATCCACTTCTGATATGTGTATCATGGCGTCACCAAAGACACGAGGCATGTTTTCATTAACTTCGATGATGACCCTCTTTGAGCTTCTTGCTGCATCCGTGATGTAGGATGCTGCGCCGAAACTGAAATAACCCGCCCTGTCCATTGGAGAAACCGCGGTTATTGTTACATCTACATCCATGGTCTCTCTGATAAGCCGGGGGATCTGGTGCAGATAGGAGGGCACAAAATAGGCAAGGCCTACACGGACCATATTTCGCACGGGAGCGCTTATGAACCAGGCATTAGGCTGAATGCAGTCTGCGACATCAGGTGAGAATATCGTTTCTGCGGCATGTTTCTGAGGGTTGAAGGAGTAGGTCTTTACACCACTTATATCACCTGAACGTGCCCTTTGGGCAAGGGCCTGAAGTAATGCCGGGGGTTCAGTATAATTTACGCCAATGATAACTGTATCTCCCTGCATTATGCGCCCAACCGCGTCATCGGGCGTTGTTAATTTCTGTTTATATTCACTGTCATAGAGGCTCATGTTTTCATATCCTTTGTCTTACTTTTTTATAAAAAATAACAGGCACCCAATGTGACAAACGGGATCTGCCGGCAATATCTGTGAATTATCTATATGACGTTTTCAATAAGTTCCTGAGTGAACCTCCTTCTCAATGGAAATAAAGTGATTTTTTTATAGTGTTTTTTTCAAGCATAATCAACTGGTTTTATTGGTAAGGATGTGATTAAAGTTTACCTGAATATACTATCTTTTCGTAATCCATATTAAAGTACTCAATTTTTTGATACGCAGTTTTTCCATCGTATCATGGCCATATTTAAAATTGTTGAACTCTAAAAAAGTCCCGAAATCGGCATTTCCGCGCAGGCGGGAATCTATAACTATTTGAAAAAACTGGATTCCGGAATCCAGTTCCGGAATGACAGACAAAAAAATTGACTTCCAAGGAAGTCAAAAGCAACTTTGTGACTCACAGGGATCTTGAAACGGTATAAGGTTTAGGGTTTAAGGTATATGGAAAAGCCAAAATAACTTGAGGGGCAGGTCTGTGCCTGGCCCGCCATAGCCTTGGCGACGGCGGCTGCCTGCCCGGTATGTGCCCATAAGCAACCCCTGGCGGGCCGACACAGGGGTCGGCCCCATAAGCGCTAACTTATTTTATTGACAATAAACCCATGATATCATATAGTTT
>CAZJOB010000555.1:0-2425 GCA_964547435.1 uncultured Desulfatiglans sp.
AGGATGAACAGAAGAGAAAACAGGCAGTGGTGCTTCTTGGGGACAAGGCCTGGAAGGTCCAGCTTCAAAAACCGGAGATCATGGCCTTTGACAAAAACAGAGACTACTTCTGGGTGCTGGAGACAAACAAGGGCAGAATAAAAATGCAGCTCATGCCTGATGTCGCCCCCATGCATGTTACCAGCACCATCTTTCTCACAAAAAAAGGCTTTTATGACGGTCTGACATTCCATCGGGTTATCCCCGGTTTCATGGCCCAGGCCGGGTGTCCGTTCGGAACCGGATCGGGCGATCCCGGTTATGAGTATGAAGGAGAGTTCAGTCCCGAAGTCAGGCACGACAGGCCCTTTCTTGTGAGCATGGCCAATATCGGCCCCGGAACAGACGGCAGTCAGTTCTTTATCACCTTTAAGGCAACCCCTCATCTTGATGGCAAGCACACCATCTTCGGGAGCGTGGTCGAAGGAAAAGAGGTGGTAAAAAAACTTGAGGAAGCAGGCACATCGAGCGGTGCGCCAAAGGAACCGCTGTTAATACAAAAGGCAAGCATTGAAGAAAAAATGAAATAGTGGAATCAAGTAAACTCATTGAATCCCTTAGGGAGCAGGGAAGGCTGATTCTTGTTGAAACCTGGAAGACAAGCCTTATACTCTTTAAGATCGTTATTCCCATAAGCATTGCTGTAAGGCTTTTTAACGAATGGGGTGTTACGGCGTATATCGGCCTGGCTCTCAGCCCGGTGATGGAACTGGCCGGCCTGCCGGGCAGTCTGGGACTTGTCTGGGCAACCGCCATGATTACCAATCTGTACGCGGCCATCATTGTCTTTTCAACACTGTTGCCTGCTGAACAGCTTACAGTTGCCCAGGTAACCGTGCTTGCCACAATGATGCTGGTTGCCCATTCGCTTCCCATAGAATTGCGTATTGCCCAGAAGGCGGGCCCCAGGCTGCGGTTTATGCTCCCGCTCAGGGTATGCGGGGCACTGATTATAGGACTGCTGCTTCATCAGATCTATTCGCGAACGGGATTTCTGCAGGTGGAATACATCGCCCTGTGGAAACCGGAGATCAGCGACCCATCATGGAAGGCATGGGCGATTGATCAGGTTGAAGCCCTTTTATCAGTTGTTGGAATAATCATTTCCCTTCTTGTTGTTGTAAGACTCCTGAACTGGCTGCGTATCACATATATGCTTACCAGAATCCTGGAACCAATACTCAGGATCATGGGCATGAGCAGGGACGCGGCGCCCATTACCATAATAGGCATGACCATGGGAATAGGCTATGGAGGCGCCCTGATTATAAGGGAGGCTCAATCAGGAACCCTCTCCGGAAAAGACATCTTTTACTCCCTGTCATTTATGGGCCTGATGCACAGTATGATTGAAGATACGCTATTGATGCTCCTTATGGGCGGCCATATCTCCGGGGTGCTCCTGTTTCGTTTTCTTTTTGCCGTGCTGGCTGTTTATGTAATGGTCAGACTTATGCGGCATATTTCGGACATGGCCTTTTATCGTTTTTTATTCAGGGCCCCGGCGACCTGAAAACGAATACGCCATCACCACTGCCAGTCGCTGCCTATTCCCGCCTCAACTATGGCCTTTTTCACTCCTTCAACCTTCATTGTCACCTCTTCAATTGCCTTAAGCACCTTGCCCGACCCGGCGTTTCCCGATACAGTGACAATCCCGTTGTCTGACACTACACGAAGATTTGAGGAGCTGGTCCGTTCATCTTTCGTAAGGGCGGCCCAGACCATACTGCTTAGAACCTGGTTGTTAAATGATATTCTTGATGCATCATCGGTTTTGAAATCTTCAAGCCCTGCCATTTTGGCAATAATCTCTGCCGCTCCTTCAATGCTGACGCCGTCGAGGTTTATTACAATATCGTAAAGGGCAGGGTCCTGCCATTCCACACCATATAGAAATTTCGTCCAGTTAATACTCTGTCTGTCCAGGTTCTTTATCATGGACACTGCTTTACTGCGGCTTAATCCCTGCTGTTCAATGGCAGCACTGATGCGGTATTCCATATCAGCGATCACTCTCACCCTTATTATTCGGGAGATATTCCCGAGGAGCAGGTGTCCTGCATATCCGTGATATACAAGGTTGTTATTTTTCACCCTCTTCAGGAGCGCATATCTGACAAAATTCAGGTGGGCAGCCCTTTTTGCCGGAGACTGAATCCATGTTTTCGGCGGCGCCTCCAGGGCAGCAACGAGCTTTTCTTCCGGGACGCCAAACTCTTCAGCCGCGTCAAGGATAATCTCCTTGCTGACGCAGGGATACTCAAGCTTTTCACTCACCCTTTCAGCCACGGCCTTTCCACCGCTGTAAGTTCCTCTGGAAATGGTTATTATTGCCATATACCCTCCTTTCCCTGATTATATAGATTTAAAAAATCTTCACCTG
>CAZJOB010000556.1:0-2417 GCA_964547435.1 uncultured Desulfatiglans sp.
TCAGAACACTTGATCTCATATAGTTAGATTTTAAGGAAAAAACCGAGCAAAAAGTTGTTAATACAGTAAGTTATAGAATATCTCACCCAAAGAACAAAAACTTGCAATGAGAAAATAGACATGGCACCTTAGTCCCTCAAAAATCCACCACGATTAAGGAGGGGGAAAGGAAGCCATGTCTCAAATGATATTACCACTTATACCAAAAGGTGCAACCCAAATAAACGGGCAGGTAAGCGTTTTTCGTGATGATAGGAAGTGGACCTATTTTGTAGGGCTGTGTCCGGTATATTGTCATGATGCGGAAGATATGCGCATGTTCCGCATGGTTACAGCTCAATTAGTTGAGTCAGGAGCCTGCCGGCAAGTTGATATTGTAAAGACATTTGGGATATCAAAGATAAGTGTAATCAGAGCGGTGAGAAAACTCCGTGAAAGTGGAGCTGGAGCATTTTTTGTTTCTCGTCAGGGACGACGTGGAGGAGCGTTTCTTACACCGGAGGTTCTTGAAAAAGCCCAAAGTCTGTTGAATCAGGGAATCAGTCGAAAAGAAATCTCCGAAGAGTTGGAAGTGAAATATGCCACCTTAAAGAAAGCAATCAATGACGGTCGGCTTAAAGAACCTGATGGATATAAATCAGCAGCGACAAAATCGGATCGAAGCGCAATAGATATGGTTGCCGCCGATGGCATGGGTGTTGCGTGCACCAGAGTGAATGAACGGATTCTGGCGTCATTAGGCAAATGCATCGGAGCATCGATTCGGTTTGAAACATGCCTGGATGTTCCAAAAGGAGGAGTGTTATGCGGCCTGCCGACATTACTATTAAACGGGCTGTTGTATAAAGCGGAGGAGCTATTAGGCAGCCTCACGGGGTATTACACCACTTTTCATATTCTGCTGTTGTTGGCTTTCATGTCATTGTGCCGGATAAAAAATACTGAGAAAATACGAGGCCATGCTCCGGGAGAGTTTGGTAAGATGCTTGGGCTGGACCGTATACCGGAGGTTCGGTGTTTGCGTGGCAAAATGGATGATCTTAGCGCCGGGGAAAAGGCTGAACGATGGTCGGGGGAACTCGCGGGATATTGGATGGAATCTGAGCCCGACTCAGTTGGCACGCTATACATTGACGGTCATGTGCGAGTATATCACGGTCATCTGACGAACCTTCCTCGTCGTTACGTTTCGAGGGAACGTTTATGTTTGCGTGGTATTACAGATTATTGGGTTAATGATTGTATTGGCCGTCCATTTTTCGTAGTGGAGAAAACAATCGATCCAGGACTATTGGAAACCTTGAGAAATGACATCGTACCGAGGCTACTTTCTGATGTTCCTAATCAACCCACAGATTTGGAATTAGAAGATGATCCCTATCTTTGCCGGTTCATACTGGTATTTGACAGGGAAGGCTACAGCCCCGCATTTTTTGGTGAGATGTGGAAGAAACATCGAATAGCTTGCCTTACATACCATAAGCATCCTGGTGATCCGTGGCCGGAAGATTGGTTTATTAAGCAGGAGGCCACCATGCTAATGGGAGAGGTAGTGGATATGAGTTTATGTGAAATGGGCAGTCTGGTTGGATCAGGCAAGAATGCCATTTGGATGCGTGAGATTCGCAAGCTGACCGATTCGGGACATCAGACCAGTATTATAAGCACTGCTTTTGATGTTCCCTACACACCCTTGGCAGCACGAATGTTCAGCAGATGGTGTCAGGAAAACTTTTTCAAATATATGATGCAACACTTTGATATTGATGTAATTATGGAATATGGCACCATTGAATTTCCCGGCACCGAAACTGTTATCAATCCTGTCTGGCGTGAATTGAACCGCTCAAGGAATTCTTTACAAAACAAATTGCAATCCAGGCTCGCTCGTTTCGCTGAAATGACAATGACCCCTGAAACAGAAGATAATCAGGAGAAATACGACAAATGGATTGAGAAAAAATCTAATCTATTGGAGGAGATAGAAAATTATCAACACGAATTGGCAGACGTGAAGTTGAAACTCAAAGACACGAATAAGAACATTGCCTTGGATGAACTGGAGGAGGATGACAGATTCAAACGTCTACTCCCGGGACGTAAACGTTTAATGGATACGATTCGTATGATTGCATATCGTGCTGAAACAGCAATGGTCCAGTTAATTACCGGACCGGATATGGATTCATCGGATGCACGTCAGGTTCTGCAGGATTTATTTATAACCGAGGCCGATATCCTGCCTGATTCAAGCAATAATAGGTTGAGAGTCCGTGTCCATAATGCCTCCCGACCAGCCACAAATCGTTTACTTCATCAACTTTTTGAGAAGCTGAACCAATCAGAAATGAAATATCCCGGAACTGACTTAAAATTATTCTACGAACTCCGTGGGGGAATTCCATGAAAAATTAGCA